>CAMFLJ010000069.1 GCA_945957335.1 uncultured Actinomycetes bacterium
GCGTTGACCCGGATGCCCTTCTCGGGGAAGTCGGCCGCCATCGAGCGGGTCATCGCCATCAGGCCGGCCTTGGCCGCGGCGTACATGGCGGTGCGACGGGAGAAGAGGAAGGCCCCGGCAGAGATGACGTTGAGGATGGCGGCGTTGCCCGACGCCTCGAGGTGGGGCAGCGCGCGCTCCACGAGGAACACCGGGCCCCGCAGGTTGGTGTCGAGCGACTTGGCCCAGGCGTCCTCGGTGAGCTGGCCGAACGGCAGGGTCAGCGCGTTGGCGGCGTTGTTCACCACGATGTCGAGGCGGCCGAACCGGTCGACTGTTCGGTCGACGAGGTTGTCGATGGCCGCGATGTCGGCCATGTGGGTGGGCACGCCGAGGGCGTCTCCGCCGATCTCCCTCAGGTGGGCCTCGGTGACCTCGCAGGCCTCGGCCTTGCGGCTTCCCACCGCCACGCTGGCACCCGCTGCCTGCAGGCCCTCGGCGATGGCGAGGCCGATGCCGCGGGTCCCTCCCGTGACGATCGCGACCCGACCGGTGAGGTCGTGCAGGCTGGCCAGCTTCTGTCGGTCCATGACGGGCTCCTGTCCCAGGGGCGCCCCCCGGCGCCTCGGCACCGAGCAATATAACGCTGTTATGATCTGGTCGGGGCTGGTCGACGCCCCGACCGGGGGGTCGCGGCGACACCGCACGGGCCGGAGGGCTCCCCGACCCGATGCCCCGACGCACGAAGGACGGACCGACCCATGAGCGAACGGATCTGCGAAGGCAAGGTCGCCCTCGTCACGGGAGCGAGCCAGGGCGGCACCGGCACCGCCATCGCGGTCCGCCTCGCCGCCGAGGGCGCCAAGGTCGCCATCACCGCCCGCACGGTCGCCGGGCTCGAGGAGACCAGGAGCCGCATCGAGGAGCTCGGCGGCGAGTGCCTCGTGCTGCCGCTCGACCTCTCCGACCCCACCGCCGGCCGCGCCGGGCTGGTGGCCGCCACCGAGGATGCGTTCGGACCGCTCGACATCCTCGTGAACAACGCGGCCGTGAACGGCTACGTGCCGTTCACCGAGGTCACGCCCGAGGACCTCGAACGGAACCTCCAGGTCAACGTCTGGGCGCCGTGGGAGCTCATGAAGGCCGCCGTCCCCGGGATGCGCGAGCGGGGTCGGGGTGCCGTCCTGAACCTCACCTCGTTCGCCGCCGAGCTCCCGCCCGGACCGCCGTTCCCGACCAACAAGCCGGCCACCGGCGGGTTCCAGTACGGCGCGTCGAAGGCGGCGCTCAACCGCCTGACGGTGGCCGCCGCCAGCGAGACCCACGGCCAGGGCATCGCCGTGAACGCTCTCACCCCGCAGGCCGCCATCGCCACGCCCGCCCTGGTCGAAGCGGGGTGGATCAAGGGCCCGATGTTCGAGCCGCTCGAGACCATGGCCGAGGCCGCGCTCGCCCTCTGCACCGGCGATCCCGACATGCTCACCGGACGGATCGCCTTCAGCCTGCAGCTGCTCGTCGAGCTGCAGCGTCCCGTGCTCGACCTGCACGGCGAGGCACTGGTCGAGGGATGGCAGCCGGCCGACATCCCGGCGGTGATCCGGCGCCAGGAGGCCGACCTGGCCGAGAGCGGCTGGCCCGACGCGTACACCTTCGGCCGCCCCCACAGCCCCCTGCCCTGAGCCAACGGTCAGGCGTCGAGGCGCAGCAGCTGAGCCGTGTTGGTCCGCAGGATGCGCACGAGGTCGTCGTCGGCGACGCCCGCCAGCTCCGCGTCGAAGTGGCGCGGCGTGTCACGGCCTTCGCCGTGGGGCCAGTCCGACCCGAACAGGACGTGCTCGGAGCCGAGCAGCTCGATCAGCTCCGGCACGGGTGCCTCGTGGCCGTGATCGAGGAACGGGGCGACCCAGACGTGCTCCTTGAAGACCTCGCTCGGCTTCTCCGTGAGCGCCCCGCCCACCCAGTTCGACATCGGGTTGCCGGCCACGAACCGGAAGGCCGTGTCCATCTCCTGGAGCAGCTGGGGCACCCAGCGCGACCCGTTCTCGACGCTGAGGACCCTCAGCCCCGGGAAGCGCCCGAAGAGGTTGTGGAAGATCAGGGCGGCGAATGTGTCCATCGCCGGGCGGGTGGCGAAGGTGGCGTACCACTGGAAGCCGCTGCGCCGGGCGTGCTCGGCATCGGCGTCCTCGCCCCACATCTCCGAGATCACCTTCTCGTAGCCGCTCGCCGTGATGTGGAGCGCGACCGGCACCCCCGCCTCCTGCACGCGGGCCCAGAACGGGTCGAAGTGCGGGTGCGCGGGTGACATGCCATTCACCGGGCCGAGCCTGACCTGCACCACCCGGGCGCCGAGGGCCAGGACCCGCTCGAGCTCGACCACGGCCATGGGCAGCGACTGGAGAGAGATGAAGGCCGCCGAGAAGATCCGGCCCTCGTGCTCGAAGCCCCAGTCCTCCTCGATCCACCGGTTGAACGCGGTGGCCGTGGCACAGGCCGCCTCGGGTTGGGTGCCCATCTGGGCGTCGGACACGAGGCCCGAGCTCGGGAACATCACGGTGGCGTCGATGCCCCACTCGTCCATGAGGGCGAGGCGGCGGGTGCGATCGGTGTACTCGGGTGCGGTGCCGTCGATCAGGGTCGGGCTGTAGGGCGTGCCGTGCTCCCGCGCCGAGAGGGAGCGCTCCAGCTCCCCCGGCCCGATGGTGACCGTGCGGGGGTACCGCTCACCCGCCAGGGGCCGGTCGCCGAAGCGCCACTCCGGTCGGCCCTCGTCGTTCACGACGACACGCAGCGAGTGGTCGGCGAAGGCCGGGTCGAGGTGTCGCGTGAAGCAGTCGTCGGGCTCGTAGTAGTGCTGGTCGACGTCGACGATGCGGATGCCCTCGGCCCCCATGACCCCTCCCCCGGTGCTCCCGGCACGGTAGGCCGGGACAGGATGTAACAACGACAGATTGTATCGCTGTTATCTAGTCCTCTAAAGTACGCACCGTGACGACCGTCACGGCATCCCCGGCGGGGCGCACCCACGCCGGGACGACACAGGGGAACCTAGGCATGCGAATGAACCGTCGACGGCTGGTGGCCGTCGTGATGGTCCTCGGCCTCGTGGCCGCGGCGTGCGGCAGCGGCCGCTCGAGCTCGTCGGATGACGGGGGCGGCTCCACCGGCACCAGCGCCGTGAGCACCGGTGACAGCTTCGGCACGCTGGCCTCGCCGTGCGGACCGGCTGCTGACGGCGCGACCAACAGCGCCACCGGCGACCAGGGCGTCACCGCCGACTCGGTCACCATCGGCTACGGCGACGACGCCGGCTACCAGGCGGCTCCCGGCCTCGACAAGGAGATGTCCGAGGCCGTCAAGGCGATGATCAAGTGGTGCAACGACCAGGGCGGCATCAACGGCCGCACGGTCAAGGGCAACTACTACGACGCCGCCATCCTCAACGCCGCCACGGTGATGCAGGAGGCCTGCACCCAGGTGTTCATGCTCGTCGGCCAGGGCTGGGCCCTCGACGGCGGCGCCGAGGAGACCCGCGTGAACTGCAAGCTCCCGCAGGTGCCCGGCTACACCGTCAGCGCGACCGTGGCCCACGGCCCGTTGACCTACGTCGCCGTGCCGAACCCGGTGGACTACACGCCCACCGGTGGCACCGACCTGATGGCCCAGCAGTTCCCGACCCAGGTCAAGAAGGCGGCGACCGTCTACGCCGACTTCGCCGCCAACGTCGAGGTGGAGAACAAGTTCGTGGACACCGCGAGCAAGTGGGGCTGGGAGATCAACCCCGAGTGCCGGCTGTCCTACCCCATCGCCGGCGTCGCCCAGTGGGCGCCGTACATCCAGAAGCTGAAGGACTGCGGCGCCGAGGCCGTCTACTTCGTCGGATCCCCGCTGCCCAACTTCCAGAACCTCCTCGACGCGTCGAAGCAGGCCGAGTTCAGCCCGGTCTGGTACACGGACGCCAACTTCTACACGCAGGACTTCGCCAACGCGAACACCTCCGGCAACGCCGACAAGGTGTACATGCGCATGGCGTTCACCCCGTTCGAGCAGGCGTCGTCGAACCCGGCGACCCAGACCTACGTCGACCTCGTCAAGGCGGAGGGCGGCCAGCCCGCCCTGCTCGGCGCCCAGGCCACGTCGTCGTTCCTGCTGTGGGCCACCGCCGCCAAGGAGTGCGGTGCCGGCCTCACCCGGCAGTGCGTGCTCGACAACCTGTCGAAGATCGACAAGTGGACCGGCGGCGGCCTCCACGCCGAGACCAACCCGGCGAAGAACCTTCCGCCGGGGTGCGTGATGCTCCTGAACACGAAGGGCACCACCTTCGTCCAGGCCGCCCCGGCCGAGCAGGGTCAGTTCGCCTGCAACCCCGAGTACGTCCAGAAGGTCGGCGACATCCCGGCGGTGACCGCCGCCAAGCTCGACGCCGACCGGAAGTCGACCGTCTACAGCGGCGGCTGAGCCCGCGTCCCCCCGCGGAGAGAGGAGGCCCCGGCACCCTGGTGCCGGGGCCTCGTCCGTCCCGAGCCCCGGATCCGCCGATGATCCCGACCACGCCCTGAAGGCAGCACGAGATGACCACGACCGACCGACCGATGCCGACCGGACCGCTGGCCGACCTGCAGGTCGTCGACCTCACCACCGGGATCGCAGGCCCGTACTGCACGAAGCTCTTCGCCGACGCGGGGGCCGAGGTGATCAAGGTGGAGCCCGCCCACGGGGACCCGATCCGTCGCCGTCTCCCGACCGACGGCGAGGCGGGCCCGTCCGACAGCCCGCTGTTCCAGCACCTCAACGGCGGGAAGCGGTCGATCGAGGGGCGGCTGGAGGACCCCATCGTCGCCGGGCTCCTGCCCGGTGCCGACATGCTCGTCGAGGACGGGCTCGACGACGATCTGGTGCAGGGGCTGCGCCGGACGCACCCGCACCTCGTGATCGTCTCGATCACGACGTACGGACGCACCGGACCACTCCGCGGTCAGCCCGCCTCCGACCTCACCATCCAGGCCGAGTCCGGGGCGATGAAGTTCCGTGGCCGGTCCGACCGCCCCCCGGTGCAGGCCGGAGGGCGGATCAGCGAGTTCCTCGCCGGCACGGCAGCCGCTGCGCCGGCGCTCGCGGCGGTGCTCCGGAGCCGGCGCGACGGCGTCGGTGAGCACGTCGACGTCTCGATGCACGACGTCATGGCCATCGCGGGCTCGAACTACATGGACCTCCTCGACGCCCTGATGGACCGCCCACCCGTCGAGCGCCCGCTCCGGCTGCTCGACACGCCGGGCATCGAGTCGACGGCGGACGGCGCCGTGGGCCTCAACGCCAACACGGGCCGCATGTTCGAGATGTTCCTGCTGATGATCGAACGGCCCGACCTCCTCGACGACCCGCAGGTCGCCCGGCTCAACCACCGCATCGCCATGGGCGAGGAGTGGCAGGAGATGGTCGACGCGTGGATGTCGCGCCACACGACCCAGGAGGTCGTCGACGCGGCGGCGGAGCTGCGGATCCCGGTCGCCCCGGTCCACGACGGCCGAACCGTCCTCGACGACGAGCAGTACGGGGCACGAGGCGTCTTCAAGCCGACCCCGGGAGGAGGCGTGAGGATCCGCGCGCCCTACCTCGTCGACGGGGCCCGTCCGCCGCTGCGGCCCGCTCCATCGCTGGACGAGCACCGCGACGCTGTCCGGGCTCGCCCGGCACGAACCGCCACCCAGCCCGAGGGCACGCCCCGCCTGCCCCTCGAGGGCCTGCGCGTCGTCGACCACACGTCGTGGTGGGTGGGCGGGCTCGCCACGCAGGTGCTGGCCCTCCTCGGTGCCGACGTCGTGCACGTCGAGTCCACGGCCCACCCCGACGGCATGCGCCTCACGGGGGCCTGGTCGGGCTCCCCGCAGTGGTGGGAGTACGGCCACATGTTCACCGCGTGCAACGCCGGGAAGCGGGGGGTCACGCTCGACCTCGGCCAACCGGAAGGGGCACGCCTGCTGCGGAGCCTGATCGCCGACGCGGACCTCTACGTCGAGAACTTCTCCCCGAGGGTCACCGAGTCGTTCGGGCTCGGCTTCGACCAGGTCCGCGAGGTCAACCCCTCGATCGTCCACCTCCGCATGCCGGCATTCGGCCTCACCGGGCCCTGGCGCGACCGCCCGGCGTTCGCCCAGGTGATCGAGCCGATGTCGACGATGGCCTCGATCACCGGGTTCCCGCAGGACCGGCCGGTCTCCAAGGGCGGGCTCCCCGACCCGACCGCCGGATGGCACGGCGCCTTCGTCGCCCTCGTCGGCCTCGCCCAGCGGGACGCCACCGGAGCCGGCGTGGCCCTCGAAGCGGTGATGGCGGAGGCGGCGCTGAACGTCTGCCCGGAGCCGGCGCTGGAGTGGTCGCACCACGGCCGGCTGATGGGCCGCACCGGGAACGGCTCCTCCGAAGCCCTGTTCCAGGCCGTCGTCCCGTGCCAGGGACCGGACGAGTGGCTCGCGGTCACGGCCCTCGATGAGGACCAGGCAGCGTCGTTGGTGACGGTGGTCGGCGGCCACCCCGACAGCAGCGACGAGCTCGAGACCCGGCTCGCGGCGTGGGCCCTCGGCCGCGATGCCGACGACGCGGCGACCACCCTCCGGGCCGCCGGTGTGCCGGCCGGGAGGTGCCGCGACCCACGGAAGCTGTTCGAGCACCCCCAGCTCGAAGCCCGAGGCCTCTACGAGGAGCTCGACCACCCGCTCCTCGGCCGCCACCAGGCGCCCGGCCTGCCGTGCCGGTTCTCGTCGGTCGACCGTTGGCTGCAGCGGCCGGCCCCGACGCTCGGCCAGCACAACCGTGAGGTGCTCCCGATCGACGACGCCGACGCGACGCGCCTCGAACAGCTCGGGGTCATCGGATCCGTGCCCGACGGATCCTGAGCCCGAGCGACACGTCCTGAGCGAGGATTCCCCCATGGCCGTCACCTACGACCCCCTCTCACCTGAGTTCCGGCTCGACCGCGAGGCGAGCTACGAGCGCCTGAGGGACGAGGCCCCCGTGTACCTCGATCCCGCGGGGCGCTACGCCGCGCTCTCCCGCTTCGACGACGTGCGGGCGGCGGCCGCCGACTGGACCACGTTCTCCGCCGTCACGGCCGAGGCCAAGGTGCTGCGGCCGATCATCAACGACATGGACCCGCCCCTGCACACCGACCGCCGGGCCAACCTGGCCCGAGCGTTCACCCCGCGGCGTGTCGCCGCCATGGAGCCGAGGCTCCGCGCCATCGCACGGTCGCTCACCGAGCAGTTCGCCGAGCGCGGATCGTGCGACGTGGTGGCCGAGTACGCCGCGCTGTTCCCGTCGCAGGTCATGGGCGAGCTCATGGGCATCCCGCTGGAGCTGCAGGCCGAGTGCCGGGCGATCACCGACGCCGTCATGCGCATCGACTCACCCGAGGGCAACGCCACCCCGGCCGAGCGGGCCGATGCCATCTTCTCCGAGCTCGTGGCCGAGCGGCGCCGCGAGCCGAGGGACGACCTCATCAGCGCATTGCTGGCCGTGGGTCAGGACGGCGGAGAGCCACTGGCCGACGACGAGATCCTCGGGTTCTGCTTCCTCCTGCTCGTCGGCGGGAACGACACCACGACGAACCTGATCGGCAACGGCACCAAGCTCCTCGCCGACCACCCGGACCAGCGCGCCGAGATCACGGCCCACCCGGAGCTGCTGCCGGCCGCGATCGAGGAGATGCTCCGGCGCGAGCCACCGACCCAGACCAGCGCGCGCCAGACGACGCGCGACGTCGAGCTGCACGGCGCCACCATCCCGGCCAACAGCCGGGTGCTGCTGATGTGGGGCTCGGCCAACCTCGACGAGCGCGAGTTCGCCGATCCGCTGCGCTTCGACATCCACCGCAACCCGACGCGGCACATGACGCTGGGCCACGGTGCCCACTTCTGCATGGGCGCCGCCCTGGCCCGGCTCGAGTCGCAGGTCGCCTTCAGCGAGCTGCTGCGGGTGATGCCCGAGTTCGAGGTGACGGCTGTGTCGGAGCGCATCCGGTCGACCTGGGCGTGGGGCTTCGAGTCGCTCCAGGTCGAGTTCGAGCCGGTCGACCGCTGAGCAGGCTCAGCCGGCGAAGCCGTCGGTGAAGCCCGTGAGCCCGGTCGGCGCGTGGGGGCCGAAGGCGAGCTGCTCGAGCACGCCGACGCCCTCCTTGTCACCCATGCGCACCTTGCAGAGCGTCTGGATGTGGATCGACGACGGATCGGTGGGCACGAAGTCGTCGAGGGCGATCGACTCGCCCCCGACCTCGAGCTCGCCGTGGTTCGAGCCGTGGCTGAACTGCGGGTGGGTGTAGCCGATGCCCCGCATGCGGAACGTGTAGAGCTTCTCGAACTCGATGGGCGGCAGCGACGTGCCGTCCTTGCGGTTGAGGGTGAGCCGGGCCGAGGCCATCTCGCGGCGGCCGGGCACCCACTCGATCTCGTACTCGCTGCGGGCGAGGTGCTCGGGCTCGGAGGTGTCGGGCAGCAGCGGCACGATGAGGGCCTGCTCGAGCCAGCGCTCACCGTCGGCCCGCTCGAACAGGGCGAGGTGGGTGCAGCAGTCGTCGAAGTTGAGCGGCGCCCACAGCCAGAAGATCTGCATCTCGGCGGCCTCGAAGTTGGTGGGCGCCTGCTGGCCCACGCCGCGGACGCCCCACGAGCGGTCGCGGGTCGCCCGGGTGCGGCTCGGGTCGAGCTCGAGGGTGACGCCGGTGGGCAGGGTGACCGTGCCCTCCCAGGTGCCCCACTGGGTGAGGCGCGTGTAGTCCATCATCGGCACGTTGTTGCGCACGATCTGCTGGCGGGGCTCCTCGATGGCCTCGGTGCGGGCCCGGAAGGTGACGTCGGCGGTGAGGCCGTGGTCGTTCTCGCTCACCACGTAGCGCACGGCGCGCAGGGGCTCGACGATCTCGATGCGCAGCGGGCCGACCTGGGTGGCGCGGTCGGTGGGCATGCGGCCCGAGGCGAACACCGAGTGCTCGACGCCGTCGTGCACGATCGAGAAGGCTGCATCGATCACACCACGGTTCGGGTAGTGGCCCATGGCGCCGCCCAGGAAGAACTCGCCCTCGATGTCGTAGCCGTTGAACCAGTAGCGGTCGTAGTGGTTCGGGTCGGCGGAGACGGGCTGCGCGATCGGCGCCGGGGTCTGGTGGATCGGGAAGTCGTCGAACGGGCTCAGCATACCGTCAGGTTGTCAGACCGGCGGCGCCCGCGCCCCCGGGCGACGCCCGGGGCTGCGTGGTAGGAACGCAGTGTTCCGCGACGAGGAGGACGGCCGTGCGCGCTGCGGTGTTGGACGACGACCACCACTTCCGGGTCGAGACGGTCGACGACCCGGTGCCCGGACCCGGCGACCTCGTGCTCGAGGTCACCGCCTGCGGCATCTGCGGCTCCGACCTCAAGGCCCACGACCACATGCCCCCCGGCATCGTCATGGGCCACGAGTTCAGCGGTCGCGTCGTGGCGGTGGGCACCGAGGTGGAGGGCTGGCGCGAGGGCCAGCTGGCCGCCTCGATGCCGCTCCAGGCGTGCGGCCGGTGCCGCTGGTGCCTGCGCGGCGAGGTCGCCCACTGCGAGACGGTCGACCTCATCGGCGTCGGCGGCCGGGCCGGTGGCTTCGCCGAGCTGGTAAGGGTCGACCCGGCCACCACGTTCGCCGTGCCCGACTCGCTCGGGGAGCTCTCGGCCCTCACCGAGCCGCTCTCCGTCGGCCTGCACACCGTGGCCCTCGCCCGGATCGAGCCGGGCGAGCGCGTGCTGGTGATCGGCGGGGGCTCCGTCGGTGCGGCCGTCACCCTGTGGGCCCGGCGCTTCGGCGCCCGCGAGGTCGTGGTCAGCGATCCCGTCGCCCACCGGCGCGACTCCGCCGACGTGTTCGGCGCCACCGGCGTGCACGACCCGGGAGAGGGCCCGCTGCCCACCGGCTTCGACGTCGTCATCGAGTGCGTCGGCCTGCCGGGCATGATCGAGGCCGCAATCGGGGCCGTCGGCACCCTGGGCCGCATCGTGGTCGCGGGCGTGTGCATCCACCCCGACCCGATCACACCGGTCAACGCGGTGCTCAAGGAGCTCACGATGCGCTTCGCCGTGTACTACCGCCGCCAGGAGTTCGAGCTCGTCGCCGCCGCCCTGGCCAGTGGCACGATCGACCCGGCACCGTTCGTCACCGGCACCGTCGACCTCGACGGCGTCGACGGCGCGTTCGCCCACCTGCTCTCCACCACCGTGGAGCGCAAGATCCTCGTCGTCCCCGGCGCCTGACCAGGCGCCGCACCACCAGGAGGCCGTCGTGGCCCTCACCGTCACCCCGCTCCCCCAGGCCCTCGGCGCCACCGTCACCGACCTCGACGTCGACGCCCTCGACGACGCCACCGTCGAGCAGCTGCTGCAGGCCTGGTACGAGAACCTGGTGCTGTTCTTCCCGGGGCTGAACCTCACCCAGGAGCAGCACATCCGGCTCGGCTCGGTGTTCGGGCGCCTCGAGGCCACCAGCACCAAGGGCGACGACCACCGCGACCAGAAGACGATCGGTCCCAACGGCGAGATCCTGGTGCTCGACGGCGCCGAGCCCGGCGGCCGGGCCAACGCCTGGCACACCGACGTGACCTGGGCCGAGCACCCGCCGATCGGCTCGCTGCTCTCGATGCAGGTCTGCCCCGACAAGGGCGGCGACACGCTCTGGTCGAACCAGTACGCCGCCTACGAGGGGCTGTCGCCCGCGGTGCAGGCGCTCATCGAGGGGCTGCACGGCACCCACGGCCGCGGCGGGCTCACCGGCATCACGTTCAAGCCCATGGTCAGCACCCACCCCGTCACCGGCCGCAAGGCGCTGTACGTCAACCGCGGCTGGACCACCGGGGCCATCGGCCTCAGCCCGATCGAGTCGGCCAACATCCTCAACCTGCTCTACGAGCAGGGCGAGCGCCCCGAGTTCCAGGTGCGCTGGAGCTGGAGGCCGGGCGACGCCGCGCTCTGGGACAACCGGTGCACGATGCACTACGCCGTCGACGACTACGGCGACGCCGAGAGGGTGCTGCACCGGGTCGTCATCTACGACGACTGATCGGCCGTCGCCGGGGCGCCCGCCGGCAGGAGATGTAACGACGTTCTCAACTACGGTCGGTGCCTCGCCGACCGGGGCACCACCCAGGGGGAAGTCCGATGTACAGCGACCAGGACATCGCGAAGCGCACCGAGGAGCTCGTCGAGGAGTGCCGTGACTTCCTCGACGACCAGTTCCGCTTCCGTGGCGCGCAGTACGACGCCGGCCTGGCGATGGTGCACTTCCCGGAGGGCTACGGCGGCCTGGGCGGCAACCGGGGCCAGCAGGGGATCATCGACGGCATCCTCAAGGCCAACGGGGTCACCTACGAGGACCTGCGCATCAACCCGATCGGCATCGGCATGGGCGCCCCCACGGTGCTGGCCTACGGCTCCGAGGAGCTGAAGGAGAAGCACCTCAAGCGGATCTTCACCGGTGAGGACGTGTGGTGCCAGCTGTTCTCAGAGCCCACCCACGGGTCGGATGTGGCCGGCATCCCGAGCCGGGCGGTGAAGGACGGCGACGAGTGGGTGGTCAACGGCCAGAAGGTGTGGACCACCCTTGCCCACATCTCGAGCTACGGGATGCTGCTGACCCGCACCGACCCCGACGTCCCGAAGCACAAGGGCCTGAGCTACTTCGTGCTCGACATGCACGCCCCGGGCGTCGACGTGCGGCCGCTCTACCAGATGACCGGTGAGGCCGAGTTCAACGAGGTGTTCCTCGACGACGTGCGCATCCACGACTCGCAGCGCCTCGGCGCCGAGGGCGAGGGCTGGCGCGTCGCCACCACCACCCTGATGAACGAGCGAGTCGCCCTGGCCGGCGGGCCCGCGCCGCGCGGCTCGGGCGTCATCGGCGACCTCGTGAAGCTCTGGGAGCAGCGCAAGGACACCCTCGACGGCACCGAGCGCGCCGTGTGGCGCGACCGCGTGGCCGGCCTGTGGATCGAGGCCGAGGTCGGCCGCCTCACCAACGCCCGCGCCAAGGCCGCGGCGGTGGGTGGCAACCCCGGCCCCGAGGGCTCGGTCGCCAAGATGGCGTCGGCCCTGCTCAGCCAGAAGGTCAACTCCGCCATCGTCGACCTGCTCGGCGCCGACGGCATGCTCCACACCCCCGGCTACCCCATGACCCGCAGCTCCGAGAGCATGAAGACCCGCACCGGGCGCTTCCTGCGCTCGCGGGCCAACACCATCGAGGGCGGCACCACCGAGATCATGAAGAACATCCTCGGCGAGCGCATGCTCGGCCTCCCTGGCGACGTGCGCGTCGACAAGGACGTGCCCTGGAGCGAGATCCCGAAGTAGGGCTCCGGGCCACCTCGGCCCCGGGGCGTGGCAGCATCGCCCCCGTGACCGAGACCGCCACCGTCCTCACCACCGTCGCCGGGCCCGTCGCCACGGTGACGCTCTCGCGGCCCGAGGCGCTCAACGCGCTGACGCCCAGCATGCTGGTCGAGCTGGGCGACGAGCTGCACCGACTCGCCCACGACGACGCCGTGCGCGTCGTGGTGCTCACCGGCGAGGGCCGGGCCTTCTGCTCGGGCGTCGACCTCAAGGCGCTCGGCGGCCGCTCGCTGGAGGGCGGCTCGGTGGGCGACGTGCTCGACCTGCCCGCCCGCCGGGCGATCGAGCTGCTCACCACCATGGCCAAGATCGTCGTGGCCAAGGTCAACGGCTTCTGCTTCACCGGTGCCCTCGAGCTGGCCCTCGGCTGCGACCTGATCGTGGCCGCCGACGAGGCCAAGTTCGGCGACACCCACGCCAAGTTCGGCCTGCGCCCGACGTGGGGCATGAGCCAGCGCCTGATCCGCCTCGTCGGCGTGGCCCGGGCCCGCGAGCTCAGCTACACCGCCCGCACCTTCAGCGGCGTCGAGGCCGCCGAGTGGGGCCTGGCCGTCCGCTCGGTGCCGCGCGACCAGCTCGATGCCGCCGTCGACGAGCTCGTCACCACCCTGCTGGCCAACAGCGCGGGCTCGCTCGCCGCCTACAAGGACCTCTACCGCGCCGCCCTCGACTCCGACCTGGTGGCCGGCCTGGCCTACGAGGCGGGCTCGGAGTACGAGATCACCGACACCGACGAGCGCGTCGCCGACTTCCGCTGACCCACCGCGATCTCGTGCGCCGAACCTGCCCTGGAGGGCAGGAAAGACGCACCGTTTCCGTCAGAGGGCCTAGAGGGGGTGCTGGCCGGCGGTGACGGGGATCTCGACGCCGGTGACGCCGCGGCCCCGCTCGGAGCACAGGAACAGCACGGCCTCGGCGATGTCCTCGGGGTCGACGTGGCGACGCAGGGCGGCGGTCTTGGCCATGCGGGCCGACACCTGGTCGATGCTCTCGCCGGTGCGGTCGGAGACGCCCTGGAACAGCTGGTCGAGCGGCTCGCCGGTGATGTAGCCGGGGGTGACGACGTTGACCCGGATGCCCTGGGCCCCGAGCTCCTTGGCCATCGTCTTCGAGGCGGTCATGGCCGCCTGCTTGGTGGAGGTGTAGGCGGCCTGGCGGGCCGGCATCGAGTGGGTGCCGAACGTGCTGACGTGCACGATCGAGCCGCCACCACGCTCGGCCATCGAGCGGGCCGCGCACCGGCTGACCTCCATGGTGCCGATCACGTTCACCTGGAACGCGTGGCGCCACATGTCCCAGTCGGCCTCGTCGATCGGGATCTGCCCGCCGCCGGCGGTGGCCACGGTGACGAGCACGTCGACCCCGCCGAGGCGGGCCGTGGCCTCGTCGACCAGGGCCACCAGCGAGCCCAGGTCGGAGAGGTCGGAGACGATCGGCTCGACCCGACGGCCAGTCTCGGCCGCCACCTCGGCGGCCAGCTCGGCCAGCGGCTCGGCCCGGCGGGCCGACACCACCACGTCGGCGCCGTCGTTGGCGAAGGCCACGGCGCACGCCCGGCCGAGGCCCGGTCCGGCGCCCACGACGAGGGCCACCTTCCCGGTGAGGTCGCGGCGCAGGTCCTTGGC
>CAMFLJ010000070.1 GCA_945957335.1 uncultured Actinomycetes bacterium
GGCCCGAACAGCTCGCCCCACCGGGGGCGCTCGGCCGAGGGCGCGTGCGTCGCTCCGTCCTGCGTCGTCGACGGGGCCGCTCCCGTGCTCACCGCTCCTCCTGCCGATCGGGCGGCTCCCCCGTCGGGTACGGGGCTCAGCGCTCGACGAAGTGTGGCAACGGGGTCGGCCCGGTAGGTGTCCGCCGTGTGAACTCCGCCGCCGGGAACGAGCGCGGAGGTGGTTCACTGGATCCGCGGCTCCGCTGGCGCCGCGACCCGGCTCGACCGGGTTCACAGCAGACAAGGGAGCGTCCGTTGATCGGGCTCATCATCCTCATCGTCGTCGTGGTGCTGATCGTCGGGTTCGTCTGGCTGGCGTTCAACGGCATCGTCCGGGCCCGCAACCAGGTCGACAACGGCTGGTCGCAGATCGACGTGCAGCTCAAGCGCCGCGCCGACCTCATCCCGAACCTGGTCGAGACGGTCAAGGGCTACGCCGCCCACGAGGCCGGCACCCTCGAGGCCGTGGTCGCCGCCCGCAGCCAGAGCGTCAGCGCCAACACCCCGGCCGAGGCCGCGGCGGCGGAGGGCCCCATCACCGAGGCGCTGGGCCGGCTGTTCGCCCTGCAGGAGGCCTACCCGAACCTCAAGGCCGACCAGAGCTTCCAGCAGCTCCAGCAGGAGATCACCTCGACCGAGGACCGCATCGCCTACGCGCGGCAGTTCTACAACGACAGCGTCCTCGGCTACCACAACAAGATCGACACGTTCCCGGGCGTGCTCGTGGCCAAGATGGGCAACTTCCCGCATCGCGAGTTCTTCGACGCCCCGCCCGCCGACGAGGCCGTGCCGAAGGTGCAGTTCTGATCCCTCGGGCCTCCTGAGCCCGGGGACCGGACACCAACCCCCATGGTCGACTCCACCGGCTTCATCTCCGAGCAGAAGCACAACCGGCGCGCCAGCGTCATCATCCTGGCCGGCACGTTCCTGCTGCTGTTCGTGGTGGCCAACCTGGTGGCCGGCATCCTCGGCGCCTACTCCAACCAGGACTGCAAGGCGGTGAGCGCGGGCGGGAGCTTCGGCACCCGCCAGGTGTGCACCACCACCTACCAGGTGAAGCCGGTCGTCCTCGGCATCATCGCCCTGGTCATCGTCGGCTACCTCGCCTTCGCCTGGCTGGCGTCGTCGACCGCGGCGCTCACGATGGTGCAGGCCCGCCCGGCCGACGGCCCCGAGTACGCAGAGCTGCGGGCGGTGGTCGAGCAGATGTCGATCGCGGCGGGCATCCCGATGCCCAAGGTGTACGTGGTCGACGACCGGGCCCCCAACGCGTTCGCCACCGGCCGCAACCCGAAGCACGCGGCGATCACCGTCACCACCGGCCTGCTCGCGGTGATGTCCCGGCGTGAGCTGCGCGGCGTGATCGCCCACGAGATGTCGCACATCCGCAACCGCGACATCGCCGTCACCACCCTGGCCGTGCTGGCCGTGGGGGCCATCGCGGTGATCGCCGACATCGGCATCCGCATCGGCATCTTCGGCGGGGGCCGGGGCCGCGACAACAACGGCGCCGCCCTGTTCCTCGTGCTGTCGCTGGCGATCTACCTCATCGCCCTGCCCGCCGGCATGCTCCTGAAGGCGGCGCTGAGCCGCAAGCGCGAGAGCCTGGCCGATGCCAGCGCCGTCGAGCTCACCCGTGAGCCGGGTGGCATCCGCTCGGCGCTCGAGAAGCTCGAGGCCGACCACACCGTGCTCGCGCACTCGTCGGCCGCCACCGCCCACCTCTGGATCGAGTCGCCCCTCGAGCGCCGCCCGGCCGAGGGCATGCGCGGCTCGTTCGGCCGGATGATGGACACCCACCCGCCGCTGGCCGAGCGCATCGCGCTGCTGCGCCAGATGGAGGGCCTGAACCCCGACGAGCGCGGCCCGAACGACCCGTTCCCGCCGCCGGCCACCTACTCCTAGGCCACCGGCGCCGGCTACACCGCGGGCGGGGGCGGCGGGGGCACGTCGTCGGGCAGGCCCGTCTCGGGCTCGACCTCGGCCACCACCAGCGCCTCGGCCCGCGTCGGGCGCTCGTCGCCGGGCCCGTCACCGGCGCCGTTGCCGTTGCCGTTCGCTCCGGGGCCGGTCTCGGCGAGGGCCCGCATGGCCAGGGCGCCGAGCCCGCCGAGGATGCCGCTCTCGCCGCCCACGACGATGTCGGGGGTGATCTTCACGTGGCCACCGGCGATCTCGCGCAGGGCCGCCACGAGGGCGGTCTGCTCGGGGCCGATGGCCTCGCGCTGGGCCTCGAAGCCCTTGGCGCGCGCCAGGCCCAGGAGCTGCTCGGCCTCGGCGTTGGCGCCGCCGATGGCGCGGATCTTCTCGCCCTCGGCGTTGCCGGTGGTGGTGATCACCGCGGCCTCGCCCTGGGCGCGGGCGGCGGCCGCCTTGGCGTTGGCCGACTCGATCTCGATGGAGACGTTGGCCTGGGCCAGCTGGGCCTGCATGTCGGCCACGCCCCGCTGCTGCTCAAGGGCGACGCGGGCCTCCTGGGCCGCCTGCTGGTTGGCGAAGGTCTGCTTCTCCTGCGAGGCGATCTCCCGGCTGGTGAGCACCTGCACCAGGTCGGCCGGGAACACGACGTCCTGGATGTAGACGCCGCGGGTCTCGACCTCGTAGCGGTCGAGGTAGGTGCGGATGTAGTTCTCGGCCTCGGCCTGGACGGTGTCGCGCTTCTCGATGAACTCGGTGGCGCCCAGCGACTGGAGCTTGTTGCGGAAGTAGTTGCCCACCGCCGACTGCAGCACCTCGTTGACCAGGTTCTGCATGGTGCCGACCATCGAGATCACCTTCGGGGCCCGGGTGTCGGGCACGTGGATCTGCACCTGGAGGTCGATCGAGAAGTCGAAGGCCTCCTTGCTCTTGGCCTCGATGGGGGAGAGGCGGGCGTCGAGGTTGTGGGCCTCGCTGTTGGCCCTCGACCAGTTGAGGGTGAGGATCGAAGTGGGCACGACCTCGGCCTCGTAGATGCGCGGGTTCAGCGTGTACTTGCCGGTGCGCAGCGGCTCGGACCAGATGCCCTGGTGGCCCGGCTTCACGATCGAGCCGAACTTGAACTCCGAGCCCGAGGTGTCCTCGGTGGGCAGGCCCACGTAGCTCTTGATGACGGCGACCTCGCCCTGCTTGACCACGAGCATCTCGCGCAGCTCGACGCGCACGAGGAACGGGTTGAGCAGGTACGAGCCGTAGAGCAGGGGGTCGTGCTGGAGGCCGATGCAGCCGCCGTTGTCGAGGAACGCCTGGTAGTCCTGGTAGTTGTCGTGCAGCGTGTTCTTCGAGGCCAGCACGGCCTGGATCACCTGCACCGACGAGGTGGTGGTCTCCTCGAGGGCGTTGATGTCGTCGAAGCCGCCGATGCGGTTGGCGATGTCGCCCGAGGCCGGGCCTTCGAGCGTCGTCACCACGCCGACGAGGTCGCGCTCGCCGGCGGGGGTGATGGTGAAGACCTTGAGCGCCGCCGGGTCGACCTGGGCGATCGAGTTGGCGGCGGCCTCGGAGACGACCTCGCCGAAGGTCTGGTCGGAGGTGGCGACGATGAACCCGATCGGGTGCAGCGGGGCGGTGGTGCCGGGGGGCAGCACCGGGCGCTGCACGCCGCGCTGGCCGCCGTTGCCGAGGAAGCCCCGGATGTCGGCGAAGTTGCCGAACTCGGGCTTGTAGAGCGCCGACTTCATGCCGGTGGGCAGCGAGTCGCCGACCTGGGCCCACACCACGCCGATGTGGTCGGGCGGCACCTGGACCCAGGGGTAGCGGACGACCACGAAGACCGGCCACAGCTTGAACCGCACGCCCGGCATGAGCAGGTCGGCCTGGTAGCCGGCCTCGCCGTTCATGGCGATCAGCTCGTCCTCGGAGAGCTTGCGGCCGATGCGCTTGGAGACGAGCCCGACCTCGGAGGGGCCGATCGAGTGGAACGACCGGAGGATCACCACCAGAAGGAAGAGCGCGACCACCACGATCGCCACCAGCACCACCAGGTTGCCCATCCGTCACTCCCGCGTGTGAGGCCCCGAAGGGCACCGGCGGCGGTGCGCCCGGAGCCCTCGTGGCCCCGCTCTCCCCGCCACGCGGCACGCTACCGGCACGGCCGGGGCCGCGCTCCGGGAGAATCCGGGGGCGGCTCGATTCCGCCGCGTGGCCCGGATGGCGTACCCTCTCCGGCGCCCCGGCGCCGCCCAGGGGCGTTCCACCAGCCACCGAGAGCGGTGGCGTTCCGGGCCGTCGTCGCCATACTGGACGGCTCGCTCGCATGGAAGGACACCATGGAATTCGCAGTCGGCTCGAAGGTCATCTATCCCGCCCACGGAACCGCCGAGGTCATCGGCCGTTCGGTGCGAGAGGTCGACGGCGAGAAGGTGCAGTACCTCGAGCTGTCGGTGGCCGCCGGTGACGAGTCCTGGCGTGGCGGCGCCCTGAAGGTGTCGGTGCCCGAGGACCGGGCGGAGGACCTCGGTGTGCGCCCCGCGATCTCCCTCGAGGAGGTCGACGACGTGCTGGCCGTGCTGGCCGTGCGCTCGGTCCGCGTCCCCACCAACTGGTCGCGCCGGTTCAAGAACCACCAGGAGAAGATGAAGTCGGGCGACATCTACGAGTGCGCCGAGGTCGTCCGCAACCTCGCCCTCCGCGATCGCCAGTCGTCGCTCTCCAGCGCCGAGAAGGCCATGCAGGTCCGGGCCCGCCGCATCCTGGTCTCCGAGCTCGCCGTCTCGTGGGACGTCTCGCTCGAGGAAGCCGGCGAGCGCGTCGACGCGGTCCTCGCCGACGACTGATCCACCGGCGCGCGGCCCGTCGGCCGTGCGCGAAGGTGTCGCCCCATGGGGGACACCTTCTGGGACCTGGTGGCGCGCGCGGGTGCCGAGCACCCCGACCGCGTCGTGGCGGCCGACGACCACGGCCGTGAGCTGACCTCGGCCGGCCTGGTGGCCGCGGCCGAGGTGGCGGCCGCGGGCCTGCACGACCTCGGGCTGCGCCCGGGCGACGTGCTCAGCTGGCAGCTGCCGACGGTGCTCGAGGCGCCGGTCCTGCTGGCTGCCGGCGCCCGGTTGGGTCTGGTGCAGAACCCGGTGATCCCGCTTCTGCGCCACCGCGAGGTGGGCCACATCACCGGGCAGCTCGGCACCAAGCTGCTGCTGGTGGCGGCCACCTGGAAGGGCTTCGACTTCGCCGCCATGGCGGGCGAGCTCGGCCTGGCGTGCTGGTCGACCGACTACGAGGGCCCGCTCGGCGACGCCTGGCGCCTGCCGGCCGGCGACCCGTCGGTGCTGCCGGCCCCGCCGACGGCGGCCGACGAGTTCCGCTGGGCCTACTACTCGTCGGGCACCACCGCCGACCCGAAGGGCTGCCGCCACACCGACGCGTCGGTGATGGCCTCGGCCACCGGCATGGTCGACCCGGTCGACGGCATCGGGTTCCGCGAGGGCGACGTGTACCCGATCGCCTGGCCGTTCACCCACATCGGCGGCATGACGATGCTGTCGACCGCTCTCGTCGGCGGGTTGAAGCTGGTGCTGTTCGACACCTGGGAGGGCGTCGCCACCGCGGAGCGCATGGCCGCCCACGGGCCGACCGTGCTCGGGTCGGCCACGCCGTTCTTCCGGGCGTTCCTCGACGCCCACGCCGCGTCGGGCGGCACCCTGCTGCCCGGCATCCGGGCGTGCGTCGGCGGCGGCGCCCCCACGCCGGTCGAGATCAGCCGGGAGCTGCGCGAGGCGTTCGGCGTGAACGGCGTGGTGTCGTCCTACGGGCTCACCGAGTTCCCCATCGCCACCAGCCAGGCGCCCTCCGAGCCGGACCTCGGCGTCACCGTGGGCCGCTTCGTCGCCGGGGTCACCGGGCGCACCGTCGACGGCGAGCTGCGACTCAAGGGCCCCCAGCAGTTCCTCGGCTACGTCGACGCGTCGCTCGACGCCCACGGCTTCGACGACGAGGGCTGGTTCCGCACCGGCGACCTCGCCACCATCGACGACGCCGGCATGGTCACCATCACCGGCCGGCTGAAGGACGTGATCATCCGCAACGCCGAGAACATCTCGGCGCTCGAGGTGGAGGAGGTGGTGATCACCCACCCCGACGTCGTCGACGTCGGCGTGGTGGGCGTGCCCGACCCCCGCACCGGTGAGCACGTCTGCGCCTGCGTGGTGCTGCGCGAGGGCGCCACCCTCGACGTGGCCGGCCTCGCCGCCCACTGCCTCGACCGTGGCCTGGCGAAGATGAAGCTGCCCGAGCAGGTCGTGGTCGTCGACTCGATCGCCCGCAACCCCATGGGCAAGATCCTGAAGGACCAGCTGCGCACCCAGGCGGCGGCCGCCGTCGGCTGAGGCGCCGGCACGGGATCACGTCGCCCGATCTCCGGCCCGAGCGGGCGTCTCCGGGACGGATTGGATACGATATCCGAACTTCGTTCACACGAAAGGGGACTTCCAGTGAACGTCGACGACATGATCTTCGTCAGCGTGGACGACCACGTGGTCGAGCCGCCCGACATGTTCGACGGCCGCATGCCGGCCCAGTACGCCGACCGCGCGCCGAAGATCGTGCGCAACTCGCGGGGCGACGACGTGTGGGAGTTCGAGGGGCTCAAGATCCCCAACATCGGGCTCAACGCCGTCGCCGGTCGCCCCAAGGAGGAGTACGGCGTCGACCCGACCTCCTACGACGAGATGCGCCCGGGCTGCTACGACGTCCACGAGCGGGTCAAGGACATGAGCGCCGGTGGCGTGCTGGCCTCCATGAACTTCCCGTCGTTCCCCTCGTTCTCGGGCCGCCTCTTCCTCACCACCGAGGACAAGCAGCTCGCCAGGGCCGTGGTCGAGGCCTACAACGACTGGCACATCGACGGCTGGTGCGGCGCCTACCCCGACCGCTTCATCCCGATGGCCATCCCCATGCTCTGGGACCCCGAGCTCACCGCCGCCGAGATCCGCCGGGTGGCCGAGAAGGGCTGCCGGTCGCTGACCTTCACCGAGAACCCCGCCACCCTCGGCCTCCCCAGCTTCCACTCCGACCACTGGGACCCGATGTGGAAGGCGATCGTCGACACCGACACGATCCTCAACATCCACCTCGGCTCGTCGGGCCAGCTCGCCGTCACCGCGCCCGACGCCCCGATGGACGTCATGATCACCCTCCAGCCGCTGAACATCTGCCAGGCCGCCGCCGACCTCGTGTGGTCGCGGGTGTTCAAGGAGTACCCCACCCTGCGCGTGGCCCTCTCCGAGGGTGGCACCGGCTGGATCCCGTACTTCCTCGACCGCCTCGACCGCACCTACGACATGCACAGCTCGTGGACCGGCCAGGACTTCAAGGGGAAGCTCCCGAGCGAGGTGTTCCTCGAGCACTTCATGACGTGCTTCATCGCCGACCCGATCGGCCTGCAGCTGCGCAACGAGATCGGCATCGACAACATCTGCTGGGAGATGGACTACCCGCACTCCGACTCGTCGTGGCCCGAGGCGCCCGAGGAGTTCGCGGCGGCGTGCGAGAAGTACGGCGTCACCGACGCGGAGATCGACAAGATCACCCACGAGAACGCCATGAAGTGGTACCAGTTCGACCCCTACTCGATCCGCCCCCGCGAGAAGTGCACCGCCGGCGCGCTGCGGGCCGAGGTCGAGGGCCACGACGTGTCGGTGAAGTCCTACGACACCGGCCGCTTCGAGCGCTCGTCCATCAGCCTGGGTGAGCTCGCCGGGAAGGCCACGGCCTGATGGACCTCACCAGCAAGGCGGTCCTGGTCACCGGCGGCGCCTCGGGCCTCGGTGAGGCCACCGTCCGCTACTTCGCGGCCAAGGGCTCCAACGTCGTGGTCTTCGACCGCGACGGCGAGCGCGGCAAGGCCATCGAATCGGAGCTGGGCTCGGGGGTGGTGTTCGTCGAGGGCAGCGTCCTCGACGACGACGACACCCAGGCCGCGGTGGCCGCCGCCACCGACCTCGGCGGCCTGCGCGGCGTGGTGGCCTGCGCCGGTGGGGCCCGCAAGAGCGAGCGCACGATCTCGCGCGACGGCACCCCGCACGACCGCCAGCTGTTCACCGACACGGTCGACCTCAACCTGGTTGGCACGTTCAACACGCTGCGCTACGCGTCGTCGGCGATGAGCCAGCTGGAGCCGGTCGACGACGACGGCCAGCGCGGCGCCATCGTCATGGTGGCGTCCATCGCGGGCATCGAGGGCCAGATCGGCCAGCTCGCCTACGGCGCGGCGAAGGCCGGCATCATCGGCATGACCGTGATCGCCGCCCGCGACCTCTCGTCGGCCGGCGTGCGGGTGAACGCCATCGCCCCGGGCACCATCCACACCCGGGCCTGGGAGGGCGCTCCCGCCGAGATGCGCAAGACGTTCGAGGACAAGGTGCCGTTCCCGAAGCGCTTCGGGAAGCCCGACGAGTTCGCGGCCCTCGCCGAGCACCTGCTCACCAACGACTACATGAACGGCCACGTGGCCCGCCTCGACGGCGCCATCCGCTTCGACCCCAAGTAGCGCTCAGCCCCTCTGGTACAGCACGTCGCCTCTGGTGCGATGTTCCGTACCAGAGGCCCCGAGCGGTCAGGGGCGGGGCGGGGGTCGGTCAGGGGCGGGGCGGGGGTCGGTCAGGGGCGGGGGAGGCCGAGGAGGCGCTGGGCGACGATGTTGCGCTGGATCTGGCTGGTGCCGCCGAAGATGCCGGCGGCCCGCGCCCACAGGTAGAGCTCGAGCTCGTCACCGGGGTCGGTGAGGGCGTCGAGGCCGGCGGCGTCGAGGGCGGCCCCGTGGAGCCACTGGTCGACCCAGGTCATGAGCAGCTTGTCGACCGAGCCGGCCGACGTGTCGTGGGTGCCCTGGGTGCGGGCCGTGAGCGTGGCCGCCACGGTGGCCTCCAGCGCCTCGAGCCAGGCGGTGGCCCGCACCACGTCGGTGCGCCCGCCGGCCACCGGGTCGGCCAGGAGCCGGGTGGCGGTGCGGCGGAAGCGGGAGATCCAGCCGATGTCGGCGGGGCCGCGCTCGACGGCCAGGAGCGACATGGCGATGGCCCAGCCCTGGCCCGGCTCGCCGACCACGGCGTCGGCCGGCACGCGAGCGCCGTCGAAGGTGACCTCGGCGAACTCCTCGGAGCCCCACCCGGTGCGGATGGTCGACACCTCGACGCCGGCCGTGGAGGTGGGCACCACCAGCATCGACAGGCCCTTGTGGCCGGGACCGCCGGTGCGGCACAGCAGCAGGATCCAGTCGGAGTCGGAGGCCTCGCTCGTCCAGATCTTGCGGCCGTGGACGACCCACTCGTCGCCCTCGAGCTCGGCCCGGGTACGGACCGAGGCGAGGTCGGAGCCGGCCTCGGGCTCGGAGAAGCCCTGGCACCAGCGGGTGGCGCCCGAGATCATCCCGGCCAGGTGGTCGGCGCGCTGGTCGGGCGAGCCGAACAGGGCGAGGGCGTGGGCGAGGTGGCCGATGGCGGGGGGTGGTGGCCGGTCGGCGCCGCCGAGCTCCTCGCTGACGATGGCCTCGCAGGTGACGGGCAGGGCCCGCCCACCGGCGTCGGTGGGCATCGACACCACCACCCAGCCGCCCGCGGCCAGGCGCTGGTGCCAGCCCTCGCCGGCGGCGCCGTCGGGCGAGGCCAGCCACGCCCGGAGGTCGGAGCGGAAGCCGGCCTCGGTGCGGTCGTCGCGCAGGTCGTAGCCCTCGTCGTCGGCCAGCCCGTCGGGCGTGCGCGAGGGGGCGACGCCGGCGAGGGCCGACCACTGGGCGGCCTCGTCGCCCAGCAGGGCGCGCGACACCAGCGCCCGGCGCAGCCGCACCGACGCCAGGTGCTCCCATGTGTGGCCCACGCCGCCGAGCATCTGGCACGCCACCTCGCAGGCCCCCCGCCCGGCCTCCGAGGCCAGGCCCTTGGCCCGGCGGACGGCGGCCTCGGCATCGAGGCCCTGGTGGTCGACGCGCCACGCGGCAGCCCACAGGGCGTTGCGGGCGCCGACGAGCTGCACGTGGGCGTCGGCGGCCAGGTGCTGCACCGCCTGGAACGTGCCCACGGGCACCCCGAACTGCTCCCGCTGGGCGACGTGGTCGACGGCGTCGGCCAGCGCGGCACGGCCCACCCCCACCAGGTCGGCGGCGAGCAGCAGCATGGCCACCAGCTCGGCCTGCGGGACCCGCTGGGCGTCGACCGGGCCGAGCGGCGTGGCCGCGCCGAGGTCGACGCGGGCCGTCACCCGGCTGCGGTCGGCGGTGGGACCGACGGCCAGCGCGGGGCCGACCTCGATGCCGCCGCCGAGCACGGCGACGACCTGGTCGGCGCCCCACGCATCGAGGGCGAGCTCGCTGTCGAGGGCCGCCACGGTGCCGTCGGGGGCGTCGGGCCACAGCTCGCGCGCCACGGTCGAACCGAGGAAGGGGGCGCCGCTCAGCGCGGCCCCGAACTCCTCGGCGCACAGCACCAGCTCGAGGGTGCCGGCCCCGTCGGCCCGCAGCGTGGTGAGGCCCGAGTCGCGCAGCGCAGCCCACGCCTGCTCCGCGTCGCCGGCGGGGGCGAGCTCCTCGATGGTGGTGGCGCCGAGGTCGGTGGCCACCGAGCGGGCGAGGTCGCGGACCGCCTCCTGCATCTCGCCCAGCGCGGCGCGCACGTGCTCAGCCCTTCTTCTGGGCGAGGCGGTCGCGGATGGCGCGCACGTGCTCGGGGAACCCGGGCCGGTCCATCGACCACTGCTGGGCGTCCAGCTCGAGGTCGAACGCCTCCTGCAGGGTGGCGGGCTGGGCGGCCAGGGTGGCCTTGGCCCGCAGCATGAGCTCGCGGTCGCGCCCGGCGGCGCGGGTGGCCAGCTTCATGGCGAGGGGCAGCGCCTCGGCGTCGGGCACGCAGCGCCACGCCATGCCGGCGCGCTCGGCCTCGGGCCCGGTGAGGGTGTCGCCGCACAGCGAGAGGGCGGCCGCGCCCTGGCGGCCGGTGCGCTGCTGGAGCAGGAACAGGTGCCCGCCGCCGGGGTGCACGCCGACGTCGAGGAAGCGAGGGTCGAACCTCGCCGATTCGCCGGCGATGACGATGTCGCACGCGAGGGGCAGGTTCACCCCGGCTCCGATGGCGGCCCCGGTGACCACGGCGATGGTGACGACGGGGGAGAGGCGCAGCGCGTCGAACGCGGCGTAGACCTCGATGAGCGGAGCCTTCGGCTCGATGAGGTCGTCGAGCACGCCGCCCGAGCAGAACACCGGGTCGGCGGCGGTGAGCACGATGGCGCCCACGTCGCCTGACTCCGTGAGGTCGAAGGCGGCGACGGCCGCGGCGATGGCGCGGCTGTGGTCGAGCGAGAGGACGTTCCGGTGCTCGGCGTCGTCGATGTGGACCCGGCCGACGCCGTCCTCGACCCAGCTGCGGATCACAGCCGGCCCTCGGTGCGCAGGTCGTCGGGCACCCAGCTCGGGTTGCGGCCCTCCTTGAAGGAGTTGAAGCCCTCGATCGGCTCGGGCCCGTAGAGCGAGTCCTCCATCGACATGCGGTCGTAGCGGGGGTACTGGCGGTTGATCTCGCGCTTCACGACCCAGCGGGCCTCGGGCGCGCCCCGGGCGATCTGGGCGGCCACGTCGAGAGCGGCCTCGAGCTCCTCACCCGGCTCGACCATGCGGGTGACCATGCCCCAGTCGAGCGCGGTGGGGGCGTCGACGGTGAGCCCGGTGAGCAGCATGTCGCGGGCGCGGGCCACGCCGATCTGGGTGGGGAGGTAGGCCGAGTAGCCGGTGTCGGCGATGCCCCGGAGCACCTCGGGGGCCCGGAAGGTGGCGTTGCGGGAGGCCACGGCGACGTCGCTCAGCATGGCGATGATCAGCCCGCCGCCCTGGCAGATGCCGTTCACCGCGGAGACCACCGGCTTCTTGGAGTTGCGGATCGCCTCGAACGGCGTGTTGTCCATGTGGAGGAGGCGGTCGAGGTCGGCCCAGTTGTCCTCCTTGCCGCCCCCCAGGTCGCCGCCGGGGATGAAGACGTCGTCGGTGCCGGTGATCACCAGCGCGGCGAGGTCGTCGGAGTGGTTCACGTGGTCGACCGCGTAGCGCACGCCGAAGTACATGGCCGGGGTCATGGCGTTGCGCTTGTGGGCGCGGTCGACCCGGCAGATGCCGATCGAGCCGCGCCGCTCGAACCTCAGGTACGGCGTACCCAGCCAGTCGCCTTCGGGTGGGCGGGGCGCGTCGGCCATGGTGGTGCCTCTCTGTTCGGGCGGCGGTGTCGGGTGGCGTTCGTGAGGCGCCCGTCCCCTGCTCGGGCGCTCCTGCCAATGTAGGGACGGCGAGCGGACCGGCCGCGAGCCGCCCGTCCCGGCGGCTCGATCGGGCCGACGGAGGGTGGAGCGGATATCGTATATTCCCGCGCTCGTTCCGGAAGAGGTGGCCCCATGACCAGCACCGCGGATCGCCCGCTCGTCGCCGACGAGCTGGTGGCGAAGATCCCCCCGATCGTCGACCTCGACGCCCACGTCGTCGAGCCCGCCGACCTCTGGACCAGCCGCCTGCCCGCGAGGTACCGCGAGGTCGGGCCCCGCATCGTCTACGCCCCGGCCCCCGACTCCATCGAGCTCGACGGCGCCCTCTACAAGGAGGCCCCCGGCTCGCCCGGCTCGGGCCCCGACGTCGCCTGGTGGTTCTACGAGGACCACCGCTACTCCATCAAGCGCCCCATCGCCGCCTCCGGCTACCCGCCCGAGGAGGTCGAGATGCGCGGCGTCACCTACGAGGAGATGCGCCCGGGCTGCTTCACCGTCGCCGACCGGCTCCTCGACATGGACCTCAACGGCGTCGAGGCCCAGCTCTGCTACCCGAACTACCCGCGCTTCGCCGGCCAGATCTTCGCCTGGGGCCAGGACGAGGAGCTCTCCAAGCTCTGCGTCGAGGCCTACAACGACTGGATGGTCGAGGAGTGGGCCGGCGGCAGCGGCGGGCGCCTCATCCCGCTGTGCATGGTGCCGCTCTGGGACGTCGAGCTGGCCGCCGCCGAGGTGCGCCGCAACGCCGCCCGCGGCGTGCGGGCCGTGGCCTTCAGCGAGATCCCCTACTACCTCGGCTACCCGAGCCTGCACTCGGGCTACTGGGACCCGTTCTTCCGGGCCTGCGACGAGACCGGCACCGTGGTGTGCATGCACATCGGCTCGGGCACCAAGACCCCGCAGAGCTCGCCCGACGCCCCCGAGCTCGTCAGCTCGGTCGTGATCTTCGGCAACAGCGCGGTGAGCCTCACCGACTTCCTGTTCTCCGGCGTGCTCGCCCGCTTCCCGAACCTGAAGCTGATGTACGCCGAGTGCCAGATCGGCTGGATCCCCTACGTCGTCGAGCGCTGCGACGACGCCTGGCAGACCCACCTGTGGGCCCGCAAGGAGGCCGTGCTCGACGAGCTGCCGAGCTTCTACTACCGGCGCCAGGTCCACTCCTGCTTCTTCAAGGACCCTGTGGGCGTCGAGCTCATCGAGCGGGTCGGCATCGACAACGTCACCTTCGAGACCGACTACCCCCACCAGGACTCCACCTGGCCGTTCTCCCGTGAGGCCGCCGCAATGCAGTTCGGCCACCTCGAGCAGGACGTGGTGAACAAGATCGCCCGCAACAACGGCATCCGGCTCCTCGGCCTCGACCTCCCGCTCGCCTGATGGCCTACGACTCGATCCCCGGGCTCGTCGTCTCCCACGACCAGCAGGTCCTGCGCCTCACCATCGACCTCGCCGAGCGCCGCAACGCGCTCAACGACGACGTCGTCGCCGCCATGATCGAGCACGTCGACGCGGCGAACCGCGACGAGGACGTGCGGGTCATCGTGCTCGGCTCCACCGGCACCGACTTCTGCTCGGGCTTCGACATCGTCGCCCGCAACGCCGGCGGCGGCCCCCGCCCGCGCGTCGGCAGCATCCAGCGCCGGCTGCCGTCGCAGGCCAACCGCCTCATCCCGCTGCTGCTGCGGGTGCAGGTGCCGGTGGTGAGCGTCGTGCGGGGCTGGGC
>CAMFLJ010000071.1 GCA_945957335.1 uncultured Actinomycetes bacterium
CTCGCGGCCGGTCTGCATGCCGGTGTCGCCGGTGGCCACGCAGCTGACGGCGAAGAAGGTGCGGACCGTGTCGTCCTCGGCGAGCAGGCCGTCGGAGTTGGCCACCAGGATGCGGCGGCGGTTGTCGCCGTAGCTGACCGACACCTGCGAGATGGCCCCGCCGACGGAGCGGGCGATGTCGTCGGCGCGAGTGAGCAGCTCGACCTTGCGGGCCTTGGGAACGTCGCCGGGGTAGGTCTCGATGTCGTAGCCACGAGACGCCGAGCGGCGGGTGAGGGCGATGGTGCGGGTGCCGCCGCCCCCGCCCTTGGCGGCGGCCGCGGCGGCCTCGGCGGCGGCGAGCAGGCCGGCCTCGGTGAGGTCGGCGGTGTGGGCGAAGCCGGTGGTGTCACCCACCACGACCCGGATGCCGGCGCCGCGATCGCGGCCCGACGTGAGCTCCTCGACCCGGCCGTCGTCGAGCAGCGCGGAGCTGTTGCGCCGGTCCTCGGCGAAGACCTCGGCGAAGTCACCGCCCGTCTTCAGGGCCGACCCGAGCACCCGCTGCAGCACCGCTTCCTCGATCACCGACGGTCCTCTCCGTGCCGCCTGCCCCGGCGCCAGGGGGAGCTGCCGACCGTCGGAGGGGCAGGCTCCGGCGGCGCGTCACCCCTCGACCGCCGCGGACCGGTGTGCCACGAGCACGCCGGAGGTGGGCTGGATGGGGGGTGGTCGAGCGGCGTAGCGTACCGCCGATGCCCGTCCAACCCGGCTTGAGCGCAACGGTCGAGCTCGTCGTCGGCGATGCCGACACGGCCATCGCCCTCCACTCCGGCGAGGTGGCGGTGCTGGCCACCCCCCGCCTGCTCGCACTTTGCGAGGAAGCCGCTTTCACGGCGGTCGCGCCCGAGCTGGCCGCGGGTCAGACGAGCGTCGGGATGAAGGTGCAGCTCGACCACCTGGCCCCCTCCGCGGTGGGCCACCGGGTGGTCGCCGAGGCGGTCGTCGAGAAGGTCAACGGCCGCAGGGTGCTCTTCACGGTGTCGGTCAACGACGAGCGCGGCCTGGTGGCCGTCGGGCGTGTCACCCGGGTGGTGGTCGACGCCGAGGGCTTCGTCGCCAAGGCCTCCGGCACCCCCTAGGCACCGGGGCTCCGCCGGCGTCAGGCGGTGCCGAACCGCCCGCCGCCGTTGGTGCCGAGACCCTTCAGCAGACCGCTGCCGTCGGTGACCTGGTCGGCCGGCGGCAGATCGATGGTCACCGGGGTGCCGAGGTCGTAGAGCTCCATCGTCATGGTCAGGTTGGGGGCGTTCTTCGACGGGTCGCCGACGATGTCGAACTGCATCTTGCGGACCATGCCCTGGTCGTCGACCCAGGCGGTGAACGACATCGTGGTGCCACCGAGCTGGTCGAGGGCGCCCTTCATCTCATCGGCCTTGTCGGGCGATGCCGCCAGGGCGGCCTGCGGGTCGATCGTGCCCTTGTAGACGGTGACCGGAGCCCCGTCGATGGTGTCGGTGCCGACCTGCTCGACCGACTGGCCGGCGCCCTTCATCGACTCCAGGAAGCCGTTGGGCCCCGACGACACCCCGAGGCCGCCGGTGGACGAGGCGCCGGAGCCGATGTCGACCTTGGTCCAGCCGGAGAGCCCGGGGATCGGGAGGTCGGAGTCGATCTTGAGGTAGACGGTCGAGCCGTCGACGATCTCGTGCATCACGAACGCCGGGGTGCCCGACGCCTGCGCCGGCATCATCTGCTCGAACAGCTGGCCCATGTCGAGGGTGAGCTCGGCCCGGCTGCCCGAGAAGCTGCCGGTGCCGCTGAAGGTGCCACCGGCACCCATGGGGCCGCCCGACATCTGGACGTCGACGCGCATCCTTCCGGAGCCGACCGCGGTGGTCGACTCGCTGGCCCGGGCGATGACCGCGCCGGCGCTGTCGTCGCTCTTGACGCCGCCGACGATGACGTCGGCCTGCTGACCGTCGCTCGCCTTGCCGCAGGCCGAGAGCGACATCGCTCCGAGGCCGACGATGGCGACTGCCGCCGCTGTCGCCCGGTGCCGTGAGATCCAGCGCATGGTGATCCTCCGCCCGGCGGGCACGTCCGGCCCGACCAACGCCCATCATGGCCCCTCGACCACGCTCTGTGCACGCGCCACGGCCCCGGCGGAGCCACTGCCCGGTGGTGAGCAGCGCGGCGTCCGTAGACTCGGCGACGTGGTGGACCAGCCGGGACCAGAGGGCGTCGGCGCCCCGGACCCCGACTCCACCGTCGCGGCCCCGGCCGACCAGGCACCCCGGCCGGACCGGCCCGAGCAGCCCAGTCCCCTCGTCGACGCCGTGGGCGAGATCCTCGAGGTCACCGTCACCGGCGGCGCCCCGGCCAAGCCCAGGCGCCGGTGGGTGCTTCCCGTGCGCATCGCGGTGAGCCTGGCCATGCTCGGCCTGCTCTACACGCGGTTCCCGCACTTCGACTGGGAGCACGTCGTGCCCAGCTGGAACCGGGCCACCGCGCTGTGGCTCATCGGGGCCGCGCTGCTCACCCTGCTCGGCATCGTCGTGTCGGCCATCCGGTGGCAGCAGGTGCTCAAGGCCATGGGCATCCACGAGAAGCTCAACCACCTCGTGCCGCTCTACTTCGCGGGGCACTTCGTCTCCAACGTGCTGCCGAGCACCATCGGTGGGGATGTTCTCCGGGTGTCCCGGTTCACCAAGCGCGTCCCCGAGGCCAACTCGGCCGACACCTTCGCCTCGGTGGTGCTCGAGCGGCTCACCGGCTGGCTCGTGCTGCCCCTGATCACGTTCTTCGGCTTCGTGATCAACCCCGACCTCCGCGACCAGGGACGGGCCTCGACCGTCGCCGCCGCCATCGCTGGTGCCACGCTGGTGGCCCTCGTCGTCGTGCTCCTGCTGGCGGACCACCCCCGGCTCGGTGGCCGCTTCGCCGAGAGCGAGGGCTGGGCCCGCTTCGTCGGCGCCGTCCACCGCGGGGTCGCCCAGATGCGGGCCCACCCGGCCGCCGCCCTCGGCGTCGTGCTGGCCGGCCTCGCCTACCAGCTCATCCTCGTCGCCGCCGCGCTGATGGTGGCCGCCGCCCTCGGGTTCGGCTGGCTCGGGCTGACCCCCCTCCTCGCCTTCCTGCCGGCGGTCCTCATCGCCCAGGTGCTGCCCATCGGCATCTCCGGGCTCGGCGTGCGGGAGGGGGCGTTCGTGCTCTTCCTCACCCCGCTCGGCGTGCCCGCCGAGCAGGCCGTCGCCCTCGGCCTCGTCCTGTACGTCCTGAACCTGCTGGTCAGCCTGGTCGGGGTCCCGAGCTTCGCCGTCGGCGGTCGCCGCGGCTCGGCGGCGGCATGAGCGCCGACGACGGCAGCGCCGCCACCGGCACGGGCCCTGGCGCCACCGACACCCTCGACCGCTCGGCCGAGGAGCCCGACGACGCCGGGTACACCGTCCACTGGTGGCGCGAGATCGCCTACGTCGTGGGCTTCTACGCCATCTACACGCTCGTCCGGAACCAGTTCGGCTCGGCGTCGGTCGGCACCGAGCACGCCTACACCAACGCCCTCCGGGTCATCCACCTCGAGAAGACGCTCGGGCTCTTCCACGAGGCCACCATCCAGGGCTGGTTCCTCGGCGAGCCGTGGGTGATGCGGGCCCTCAACATCTTCTACGGGTCGTTCCACTTCATCGTCCCCGCCGCCGTGCTGGTCTGGCTGGCCGCCCGCCACCCCCGCGACTACCCGACCTGGCGCAACACCCTGCTCATCGCCACCGGCCTGGCGCTGGTCGGCTTCTCGCTGTTCCCCCTCATGCCGCCCCGGCTGCTGTGCGACTGCACCTACGGCGCCGGACCGTCCGCTGCGGCCGACGGGCTCCCCCACTTCGTCGACACCCTCGCCTCCTACGGTGGGCTCTGGTCGTTCAGCAACTCGACGATGCAGAGCATCTCGAACCAGTACGCCGCCATGCCGAGCCTCCACTTCGGTTGGTCGCTGTGGTGCGCGCTGGTGCTCGTGCCCCGGGTGCGGCACCGCTGGTCGAAGGCCCTCGCCGCGCTCTACCCCGTGCTGACCCTGCTCACCATCATCGTCACCGGCAACCACTACTGGCTCGACGCCGTGGGCGGTGCGCTGGTCGTCGGGGTGGGCTGGTTCCTGGGCTCCCGCCTGGCCGGCCTGATGGTGAGGAGCCATCGCGGAGGCAGTACCGTGGGGTCCCGATGATCCTCGAGTCGATCACCTGCCCGGCCGACCTGAAGGCGCTCGACGCCGAGCAGTTGTCGACCCTGGCGGAGGAGATGCGCCAGGTCATCATCGACTCGGTGAACACCCACGGCGGGCACCTGGGCTCCAACCTCGGCGTGGTCGAGCTCACCCTCGCCATGCACCGGGTGTTCGACTCGCCGGACGACATCATCCTGTGGGACACCGGCCACCAGGCCTACCCCCACAAGCTGGTCACCGGCCGCCTCCAGGGGTTCGAGAACCTGCGCGAGGCCGGCGGCATGTCGGGCTACCCGTCACGTGACGAGTCCGAGCACGACTGGATCGAGAACAGCCACGCCTCCACCGTCCTGAGCTGGGCCTACGGCCTCTCGGTGGCGCAGGCCTCGCCCCAGGGTGAGGGCCGGCGGGTGGTGGCCGTCATCGGCGACGGCGCCATGACCGGCGGCATGGCGTTCGAGGGCCTCAACAACCTGGGCCACTCCGGGCGCGACTGCATCATCATCCTCAACGACAACGGCCGCTCGTACGCCCCCACGGTCTCCAAGCTCGGCGAGAGCCTGGTCAAGATCCGCAACAACCCCGTCTACATGCGCCGGCAGGCCAAGCTCGAGAAGCTCCTGGCCGAGCTGCCGGTGGTCGGGGGTCGCCTCGAGCGGGGCCTCGACGCCACCAAGGCCGCCATCCGTGAGCTGTGGGAGCCGACCGCCTTCTTCGAGGCGCTCGGCGTCCGCTACACCGGGCCCTTCGACGGCCACGACATCTCGGCGATGGAGGAGGCCTTCCGCAACGCCAGCGAGATCGGTGGCGGGCCGCAGGTCATCCACGTCCTCACCGACAAGGGCCGCGGCTACGCGCCGGCCATGAACGACCCGATCAAGCGGCTCCACGACACCTCCGAGGCCAAGCCGGGCAGCTTCACCGCCGCCTTCACCGAGGCCATCGTGAAGGAGGGCGAGGCCCGCCCCGAGCTCGTGACGATCACCGCGGCCATGCCCGACTCCACCGGCCTGCTGCCCTTCGCCGAGCGCTTCCCCGGGCGCATGTTCGACGTCGGCATCGCCGAGCAGCACGCCGTCGCCTCCGCCGCGGCCATGGCCGTCGGTGGGCTGCGCCCCGTGGTGGCCGTCTACTCCACGTTCCTCACCCGGGCCTTCGACCAGGTGAACCTCGACGTGGGCCTGCACTCCCAGCCCGTGGTGTTCTGCCTCGACCGTGCCGGCATCACCGGCGACGACGGGCCCAGCCACCACGGCGTGCTCGACATGGTGCTGCTCACCAAGGTGCCGGGCATGACCGTGTTCGCCCCCTCGTCGTACCAGGAGCTCGGCCAGATGCTCCACGATGCCCTCGAGATCACCGAGGGGCCCTCGGCCATCCGCTGGGCGAAGACCGCGGCCCGCCAGGCCACGGAGGGAGAGGTCGGCTCCGGTCTGCGGGGCCGCCGCCTGCGAGAGGGCGACGAGCTGTGCATCGTGAGCGTCGGCAAGATGCTCGACGCCGCCGAGGCCGCCGCCGACATGCTCGCCGCCGACGGCGTGTCCGTCTCGCTGTGGGACGCCCGTGTCGTGAAGCCGCTCGACCCGGCGATGCTCGCCGACGCCGGCCGCCACCCCTACGTGATCACCGTCGAGGACGGGCTGCGCGACGGCGGCGTGGGCATGGCCCTGGCCGACCGTCTCTGCGAGCTCACCGTCGGCCGGCCCGAGCCCCGGGTGCGGGTGCTCGGCGTGCCCGCCGCCTACATCCCCCACGGCAAGCCCGACGCCATCCTCCGCGAGCTCGGCCTCGACGCCGCCGGCATCACGGCCTCGGCCATGTCGCTGATGGCGGCCGACCACCCGCACGGCCTCTCCGTCTGAGCCGCCCGTGAGCGGCGGCGGTGGGCAGGTCGGCGGAGGGCGCGACGCCGGCGCGTTCGGGCCCTGGCTCGGCTCGATGCTGGCGGTGCTGCGCGACCAGCCCGGCGCCACCGTCGACGTGCCGTGCGACGGATGCACGGCGTGCTGCGAGTCGTCGCAGTTCGTGCTGGTCGAGCCCGACGAGCACGCCGCCCGGTCGATGATCCCCGCCGAGCTGCTGTTCCCCGCGCCCGGCGCCCCGGAGGGCTACTCCGTGCTGCCCTACGACGAGCACGGGCGGTGCCCGATGCTCGGGTCGAGCGGGTGCCTGATCTACGAGCACCGGCCCCGCACGTGTCGGGCCTACGACTGCCGTGTGCTGGCCGCCGCCGGCGTCGACCCGGGCCCGGAGAAGCCGGCGATCGGCCGTCGGGTCGCCGAGTGGACCTTCCGGGTCGACGGTGCCGAGGACGAGGTCGCGCTCTCTGCCGTGCGGTCGGCTGCGGTGTTCCTCGAGGAGCACGGCGACGAGCTGCCGGCCGGCACTCCCCCACCCACCCAGCTCGCGGCGATGGCGCTCGAGGTGCACGACCTGTTCACGGGCGGTCCGCCGGCCGAGCCCTCCGAGGTGATCGTGGAGCTCGGCCGCCGGCTCAGGTGACGGTGATGAGGCGACAGCCCAACGCCACGTTGGAGCCGTTGCCCACGTTGATCGCATAGGCGCACACCGTGTGCACCCCGGGTGTCGCGTTGACCGTGGTGGCCCAGCCATGCAGCGGCCCCCACGCCGGGAAGTACGCGCCGACGTCAGGGCGGTTCAGGTTCGCGGTCACCGCCGAACCCACCGAGTCCACATAGAGGTGCACCGCGATCGGTGCCGCCGTGTCCGGATCAGCGGTCCAACCACCAGCCGACACCGTGCCCTTCCCACCGAACATCACATCGAGCGAACCGATCGGCGAACCCGTCGGCATGCTCACAACCCGACAACCCAGGCTCACGTTCGCACCCGCACCCGTGTTGATCCCGTAGGCGCACACCGTGTGCTGACCCGGACCCGCCGGCACCGTCGCCGAGAACCCGTGCGCCGACCCATAGCCAGGGAACACCGCACCGATGTCAGGGCGGTTCCCGCTCGCCGTCAACGCCACACCGGTGCCGTCCACGTACACGTGCACCGGGATCGAGGTCCCCGTATCGGGGTCGAGTGCCCAACCACCGACGTTGAACCCGACACCCGGCACCAGGCTCACCGCGTCGAGCGAACCGATCGGCGAGCCCGAGAGCACCGTCACGGTCTTGCAGCCGAGCGCGACGTTCGACCCCGCACCCGTGTTGATCGCATAGGCGCACACGTTGTGGGTGCCCGGTGTCGTCGTGACCTTGCCACTGAAGCCGTGCGCCGCTCCGTAGCCCGGGATGGCGCCCTCGACGTCAGGCCGGAAGCCGTCAGCGGTGAACGCCGAGCCGGCGGCGTCGACGTAGACGTGGACCGGGATTGGGAGCGACGTGTCGGGGTCGATCGCCCAGCCCGACACGTTCACCGACGTGGGCCCGGCGAACGCCGCATCGAACGAACCGAACGGCGAGCCCGCGCCCACCTTCACCGTCTTGCACCCCAGGGTCGCATCGGAGCCGACGCCCGTGTTGCGGGCCGTCACGCACACCTGGTGGGTGCCCGTCGGCACCGCCACGTTGGCCGAGAACCCGTGGCCGTTCCCGTAGAGCGGGTTCGCTGTCCCGACATCCGGACGGTCGTCCGAGGCGGTGAGCGACGTCTTCACGACACCGTCCACGAGGACATCGACGCTGATCGCCGACACCGTCTCCGGGTCGAGCGCCCAGCCATCGACCTTCACCCCACCCGTCACCGGCACCGCCGACTCGAACGCACCGACCGGCGAGCCCTCGTCGAGGCCACCCGCATCGAGGTGGATCCGCCCATGCAGTGGTGGGTTTCCGTTGCAGGTCTGCTCGAAACGGAGGTCGAGACGGGTGATCTGGCCGTCGATGCGACCGATGTGGTCGATGGCGAACCAGCCGGTGGTCGTTCCGGGGTCGCATGCCTTCTGACCGTTGGCGATGTGGGTGACACGAAGGCCGGCAGGCGGATTCATGACGGTGGCCAGCGGCAGGTTCGGGTAGTACCCCCGGCGCAAGACCGTCTGGCCACCGACCTTCTGGAACTCCGCCACCCAGAAGTCCTGGTCCACGCCGCTGCCGATGATCGCCGCGATCTCACCTTGGTAGTCGGCCGGGATCCCGGGATGCAGGGGATCCTGGAGGACGACATCGACACCTCCGCTCACCGGGTCACCAGGTGTGCCATCGATGAAGGTGTAGTTGCCGCTCACGCTGGGTGGGGTCACGTCCCAGAGACCCGACGGGATCGGATCCACTGGGCCCTGGTTGCTGTCGAGGTGGACCTTGCCATGGATGGCTGGGCCACCATTGCACGACTGCTCGAAGCGCAGGTCGAGGTCGGTCACCGTGGTGCCGCTGTGCACGATCTTGTCGATGGCGAACCACCCTGTGACCGTCGCGCATGGCTGGTGGGCACCGGCGAGCGCATCCCACCAGCCGAACCCGGCGACACCATCGACCCGATCGGCCAGCGACACGGCGTTCGGGTAGTAGCCGACTCCAGGCTGGGTCGACGCGTCCGTGCCCCAGAACTCCCCGGTCCAGAAGCTCGGGCCACTTGAGCGAGCCACGACGAGTCCGGCGTAGGGGCCGGGCACGCCCGGCGGTTGCCCGGCGCTGAACACCCCAGGAAGCAGGAGGTCCCTGTCGCCCACCACGGTGTCTCCCGGGGCACCCTCGATCCAGATGTAGCTGCCGGCGACACCCGCCGGGGTCGGTGCGTCCCACAGGTCGGAGGGGATCGACTGGGGACCAGGGACCGCCGCTGCGGACGGGCCAGCCGAGGCCAGGTCTGTGGCCACTGCCCCGATCGGGGCGATCAGCGCGACCACCATGGCGGCCTGAAGCAGCCGGGTCGCTCTGCACCTGAGGTTCATCCTGGTTCTCCCATTTTCAGGTGACGGTGATGAGCCGACATCCCAACGCCACGTTGGAGCCGTTGCCCACGTTGATCGCATAGGCGCACACCGTGTGCACCCCGGGTGTCGCGTTGACCGTGGTGGCCCAGCCATGCAGCGGCCCCCACGCCGGGAAGTACGCGCCGACGTCAGGGCGGTTCAGGTTCGCGGTCACCGCCGAACCCACCGAGTCCACATAGAGGTGCACCGCGATCGGTGCCGCCGTGTCCGGATCAGCGGTCCAACCACCAGCCGACACCGTGCCCTTCCCACCGAACATCACATCGAGCGAACCGATCGGCGAACCCGTCGGCACGTTCACCACCCGACAACCCAACGAGGAGTTGGCACCGGCGCCACTGTTGATGCCATAGGCGCACACGGTGTGCTGCCCGGGGCCGGTCGGGATCGTGGACGAGTAGCCGTGCGCCGCGCCGTAACCCGGGAGGTACGCAGCGACATCGGGCCTGCTGCCACTGGCGGTCAGTGCCACGCCGGTGCCGTCGACGTACACGTGCACCGGGATCGAGCCAGTCACGTCCGGATCGAGCGCCCACCCGCCCACTTGGACGCCCACCCCCGGGACGAGGTTGGCGACGTCGAGCGAACCGATCGGCGAGCCCGAGAGCACCGTCACGGTCTTGCAGCCCAGCGCGACGTTCGACCCCGCACCCGTGTTGATCGCATAGGCGCACACGTTGTGCGTGCCCGGCGTGGTGGTGACCTTGCCGCTGAACCCGTGCGCCGCGCCGTAACCCGGATACGCCGCGGCGACGTCGGGCCGGGAACCGTCAGCGGTGAACGCCGAGCCGGCGGCGTCGACGTAGACGTGCACGGCGATCGGCAGCGACGTGTCGGGGTCGATCGCCCAGCCCGACACGTTCACCGACGCCGGCCCGGCGATCGCCGCATCGAAGGAGCCGAACGGCGAGCCGTTGGCGACCGTGACGCTCTTGCACCCCAGGATCGTGTCGGTCCCGACGCCGGTGTTGCGGGCCTTCGTGCAGACCTGGTGGGTGCCTGCTGGCACCGTCACGTTCGCCGAGAAGCCATGGCCGTTCCCATAGAGAGGGTTTGTGGTGCCGACGTCAGGACGATCACCGGACGCCGTCAACGTCGTCGTCACGACACCGTCGACCAGGACATCGACGCTGATCGCCGACGCCGTCTCCGGGTCGAGCGCCCAACCGTCGACCTTCACCCCACCCGTCACCGGGACCGCCGACTCGAACGCACCGACCGGCGGGCCGACCTCGAGGCCCCCGTTGTCGATGTGGACCCGTCCATGGGAGATTGGCGCACCGGCGCACCGATAGCCCCAGCGGAGGTCGAGCTTCTTGATCGTCCCGTCGATGCGCGCCAGCCGGTCGACCGAGTACCACCCGGTGTTGGGACTCGGGCACGGATTGGGGATCCCGGTCGGGCGCCGCTGCACCTCCATGCTGCCCAGGCCAGCTGCGGTCGGCCCCTCGGTGGAGAGGTCGCCGTAGTAGCCGGTGCCGAGGACACCGGTCTTGCCGGGCAGGTACACCCCGACGGCCATGTAGTTCGCTGCGGATGGGTCGATCGGGCCGAACACCTCGATGCCGCCGGCGACGTCACCCGCCACGACGGTCGAACCGACCCCGGGCGCGATCGAGTCGACACCGCCGGTCAGGGGGTCTCCTGCGGTGCCCTGGAGCCAGAAGTAGTTGCCACTCACCCCGTTCGGGTGCTCGTCCCAGAGGTCGGCCGGGGCGGGCTGCGGGTTCGTGGGGGTCGAGGTGCGGTCCATGTGGATCTTGGCGTGGATGGGCGGTCCGCCATCACACGACTGCTCCAGCCGGAGGTCCAGCTTCACGACGTGGCCACCCGAACGCACGATGTCGTCCACTGCGAACCAGCCGTCCGTGGTGGTGCAATGCGGACGCCCGAGCTTCCACCAGGTGAGGAAGGGCGGAGCGTCGGGCACTGCATCGACCGCGAGGTGCACGGGGTAGAACCCCGGCTCGACCACGCCTCGCCCGGTGTGGTTGGTGAACGAGCCGGTCCAGGCCACCCCGCCGGTGTTGAGGAGGAACGCGAGGTCGCCCATGTAGTCGTCGGCACCGAACGCGTCACCCACGTAGAAGGTGTCCTGGCCCTGGGACTGGACGTCGGCGACGGCGCCCTGGACGACCACGTAGTCCTGATGGTCCACCTCCGTTGGGGTGACGTCCCACAGACCCGCCGGGACCGGATCGGGGCCGTAGGTCGCGTAGTCGACGTTGTCGGCATGCAGCTTCACGTGGAGCGGAGGCTGCCCGTCGCAGCTCTGCTCGGCTCTCACGTCGATCGCGGCGACCTCGCCGTTGATCACCCGGAGCCGGTCGACGGCGATCCAGCCGGTGATCGCGCCCTGGCAGCTCGTCTGCTGGGCGCCGTAGAGGCGGACGTCGAGTGAGGCGTGGCTCGACCCCGCCGGGGCACCCGTCACCCCGTCGTAGAAGCCGGGCTCGGAGAGCAATCCACCGCCCGGTGCCTCTATCGACATGGTCAGCCCGCCGCTCAGGTCGTGCGCGATGAGGAGAAACCGGCCGTCGGTGTAGCCAGGGCCCACGTCGTCTGCCGGGCGCTGGTACACCAGGTCGGCTCCCAGCGAGACGGGATCACCCACCGCACCATCGAGCACCACGTAGTCACCGACCGAGCCTGCGGGCCGTGGCGTGTTCCAGAGCCCGGTCGGGATCGGCTGGGGGGCGGGTGACGCCGCTGCAGCGGCCGGCAAGGCTGGGGCGGCGACGGCCACGAGCAGTGGGGCCAGCAGGGCCACCGCCACCACGACGGCGAGCCGTCGGACACCTCTGTACGTCGCCGTCATCCCGCTCGAACTCCCTCGACCGCCAGGTCCGCCGTTGCCCGCGACCGTGATCACAGGACCTCGGGGAACGGTAGCGCAGCGGTCCCGCGCTCACTCAGCGCGTTCACGCCGGCACGGAGGCCTCAGGCCGGGGCGAAGCGGAGCTCGGTCCAGCCCTCGTGGTCGACGAACACCGGGACGACGGCCAGGCCGATCTCGACGGCCTCGGCCGGCTCGACGCGGGCGAAGATGCGGCCGCCGCCGTCGAGGTCGACGGTGGCGATCGAGTACGGAACCTCGTCGGCCATGGCCGGGGTGAGCGCCCGGTGCATCCGCACGAACGAGTAGACGGTGCCGGTTCCGGGCACCTCGACGTCGGTGCCGCCCTCGGCCGCGCAATAAGGGCACGACGGCAGCCGGGGGAACCGACGGCGACCGCACGCCGGGCACTCCTGCACGAGCACGCGGCGCTCGGCGAGGGCGGCCCAGAACGGCTCGCTCAGCTGATCGGGGGTGGGGGTGGGGAGCATCAGCGGCCCTCGAAACGGGGAGCGCGCTTCTCGGAGAAGGCAGCCAGGCCCTCCGGCGCGTCGTGGGAGGTGAGGCAGTAGTCGACGTCGCGCTCGAGCTCGACGGCCAGGCCGTCGTCGACCGAGCCGTTCTCGGCCCACAGCGTGTTGATGAGCTCCTTGGCGTTGGCCACCGCCAGCGGGCTCTTCATCGCGACCTCGGCGGCGAAGGCCAGCCCGGCGTCGAGCAGCTCGTCGTCGGGCACGACCCGGCTGGCCAGGCCCCACTCGACGGCCTCGGCCGCCGGCAGCAGGCGCCCGCTGAGCATGAGCTCGACGGCACGGGCCCGGCCGATGGTGCGGGGCAGCAGCGTGAGCACGCCTCCCCCACCCATCTGCCCGAAGTTGAGGTGGCCGTCGCCGATGCGGGCCGACTCGGCGACGAGAGCGAAGTCGCAGTTGAGGATCAGCTCGAGCCCCCCGGCCACGGCGACGCCGTTGACCAGGGCCACGGCCGGCACCTTCAGCGTCATCAGCCGGCCGAACACCCGGTGCAGCTCGGACACGAAGCGGGTGAAGGCCTCGCGGTCGCGCTGGAGGGTCTGGTAGCCCTTCAGGTCGCCGCCGGCGCTGAACGCCCGGCCGTTGCCGGTGACGAGGACGCAGCACACCGACCGGTCGGCCTCGACGTCGTCGAGGATGCGGTCGAGCGCGGCCACCATCTCGCTGTCCATCGGGTTGAGCGTGTCGGGCCGGTTGAGGCGCACCAGCGCGGCGGTGCGCCCGGTGTCGCCCACCTCCAGGCGCTCGACCAGCACCGGATCGTCGTCAGCCACCTGCGCTCCCGTCGTCGCCCTCGGTCGCCGCGCTCGTGAGGGCGCGGACCAGCTCGTGCTTCTGGATCTTGCCCGATGCGGTGGCGGGCAGCGCGTCGACGACCTCGAGCCGCTCGGGCCGCTTGTAGAGGGCGAGGCCCTGGGCGTCGAGGCGGTCGCACATCGTGGTGAAGTCGAGGGTGGCGCCGGGGCGCAGCACGACGCAGGCGCAGGTCCGCTCGCCGAGGCGCTCGTCGGGCAGGCCGATCACCGCCGCCCGCTCGACCTCGGGGAACGCGACGAGCAGCTCCTCGATCTCGCGCGGGGCGATGTTGATGCCCCCGCGGATGATGATCTCCTTCTTGCGCCCGACCACCGTGAGGTAGCCCTCGGCGTCGATGGTGACGAGATCGCCCGAGCGCACCCACCCGTCGGGGTGGAAGGTGGCGGCGGTGCGGTCGGGGTCGGCGAAGAACCCGACGCAGGTGTCGGGGCCGCGCACCTCGAGCTCGCCCGCCTCGCCGGCAGCCAGCACGTTGCCCTCGTCGTCGACCACCCGCAGCTCGACATGGCTCATGGCCACACCATCCGTGTCGCGCTTCTGGGCAGCGGTCGACCACGGCCGGTTCCAGGTGCCGACCAGCACCTCGGTCGAGCCGTAGAGGCGCAGCACCTCGATGCCGACGCCGGCCGCGGCGTCGACCAGGGCCGGCGGCACGGGC
>CAMFLJ010000072.1 GCA_945957335.1 uncultured Actinomycetes bacterium
GTGCGCAGCTCGCGCATGATGTCGCGCAGGAAGTTGATGGGGATGTCCTGCGCGGCAGCCAGCTGCTCGGCCTTCACCGGCCCCTCGCCCGCCACCGCCAGCTCCGCCAGGGCGCGGATGGCGTAGTCGACCTTGGCGGGGATGCGCACGGCGCCAGTCTGCCACCCCGACCCCAGCAGCCTGCCTTGGTCGGGAGGGGCCCATCTGTGGAAAGTGTTCCCACCAAATGGATACCTATGCAAGAGGTTGAATGGGACGGCCGCGACTGGCTAAGGTGACTTTGTCAGGTAACTCACCTCACAATTCTCACAAGGGGGGCCCGGGACGTGGCGAAGCTCACGCACCTGCAACGGCTCGAAGCAGAGAGCATCCAGATCTTCCGCGAAGCGGTCTCGGAGTCCGAGAAGCCCGTGATGCTCTACTCCGTCGGCAAGGACTCGGCCTGCATGCTGCACCTCGCGGCCAAGGCCTTCTACCCGTCGGTGCCGCCGTTCCCGCTGCTCCACGTCGACACGACGTGGAAGTTCAAGGCGATGTACGAGTTCCGCGACCAGATGGCCGCCTCGCTCGGCATGGAGCTGCTCGTCCACCAGAACCCCGATGCGCTGGCCCGTGGCATCAACCCGTTCGACCACGGCTCGGCCATGCACACCGACATCTGGAAGACCGAGGGCCTCAAGCAGGCGCTCGACAAGTACGGCTTCGACCTGGCCTTCGGTGGAGCCCGCCGGGACGAGGAGAAGTCCCGGGCCAAGGAGCGCGTGTTCTCCATCCGCTCGGCCCAGCACCGGTGGGACCCCAAGGCCCAGCGGCCCGAGCTGTGGCGCCTCTACAACGCCCGCAAGCAGCCGGGGGAGAGCGTCCGCGTCTTTCCGCTGTCGAACTGGACCGAGCTCGACGTGTGGCAGTACATCCACCGCGAGCAGATCCCGATCGTGCCGCTCTACTACGCGGCGCCCCGCCCCACCGTGTGGCGCGACGGCACGCTGATCATGGTCGACGACGACCGCATGCCCGTCGACCCCGACGAGATCGAGATGCGCTCGGTGCGCTTCCGCACCCTCGGCTGCTACCCGCTCACCGGCGCGATCGAGTCCGAGGCCGACACGCTCACCGGCATCATCCAGGAGATGCTCCTGACCACCAGCTCCGAGCGCCAGGGTCGCGTCATCGACCACGACAGCAGCGGCTCGATGGAGAAGAAGAAGCAGGAGGGGTACTTCTAGCCATGGCGCACGCACAGAACGACCTGTTGGCCGACGACATCGAGGCCTACCTCGACCAGCACGAGCACAAGTCGATGCTGCGGTTCATCACCTGCGGCTCGGTCGACGACGGCAAGTCCACCCTCATCGGCCGCCTCCTCTACGACTCCAAGCTGGTGTTCGAGGACCACCTCGCCGCCCTCGAGTCCGACTCCAAGAAGGTGGGCACCCAGGGCGGCGAGCTCGACTTCGCCCTCCTGGTCGACGGCCTCGCCGCCGAGCGCGAGCAGGGCATCACCATCGACGTCGCCTACCGGTTCTTCTCCACCGAGCGGCGCAAGTTCATCGTGGCCGACACCCCGGGCCACGAGCAGTACACCCGCAACATGGTCACCGGTGCCTCCACCGCCGACCTCGCGGTGATCCTCATCGACGGCCGCAAGGGCGTGCTCACCCAGACCCGGCGCCACAGCTACCTCGTGTCGCTGCTCGGCATCCGCCACGTCGTGCTCGCCATCAACAAGCTCGACCTCGTCGACTACTCGCAGGAGGTCTTCGACTCGATCGAGGCCGACTACCGGGCCTTCGCCGCCGAGATCGGCCTCACCGACATCACCGCCATCCCGATGTCGGCGCTCAACGGCGACAACATCACCGAGCCCTCCGACGCCACCCCCTGGTACGACGGGCCCACCCTCATCGGCCACCTCGAGTCGATCGAGATCGACGACGAGGCCCACGCCGGCGCCTTCCGCATGCCGGTGCAGTGGGTGAACCGCCCCAACCTCGACTTCCGTGGCTTCTCCGGTGAGATCGTGGGCGGCTCGGTGCAGCCGGGCGACACCGTGCGCGTCGTCCCGTCGGGCCGCGAGTCCACCGTCGAGCGCATCGTCACCCAGGACGGCGACCTCGCCGAGGCCATGGCCGGCCAGTCGGTCACCATCACCCTCACCGACGAGATCGACATCTCCCGCGGCGACGTCATCGCCGCCGCCTCGTCGCCCCCCGGCGTGGCCGACCAGTTCGAGTGCCACATCGTCTGGATGGCCGAGGAGCACATGCTCCCGGGCCGCCCGTACCTGATGAAGATCGGCACCCGCACCGTGACCGCCACGGTCGCCCAGCCCAAGTACAAGGTGAACGTCAACACCCTCGAGCAGGTGGCGGCCAAGACCCTCGAGCTCAACGAGATCGGGGTGTGCAACATCAACCTCGACCGGGCGGTGCCGTTCGACCCCTATGCGGAGAACCGCGACATGGGCGGCTTCGTGCTCATCGACCGGTTCACCAACGCCACCGTCGCCGCCGGGCTGATCCACTTCGCCCTGCGCCGCTCCGACAACGTCCACTGGCAGGCGGTCGAGGTCGACAAGGTGGCCCGGGCCCACCTCAACGGCCAGCAGCCCGCGGTGGTGTGGTTCACCGGCCTGTCGGGCGCCGGCAAGAGCACGATCGCCGATGCGGTCGAGCAGAAGCTCCACGCCCTCGGCCGGCACACCTACCTGCTCGACGGCGACAACGTCCGCCACGGCCTCAACAAGGACCTCGGCTTCACCGACGCCGACCGCGTCGAGAACATCCGCCGGGTGGCCGAGGTCTCGAAGCTCATGGTCGACGCCGGTCTCATCGTGCTGGTGTCGTTCATCTCGCCGTTCCGCTCCGAGCGGCGCATGGCGCGCGACCTGCTCGAGCGGGGCGAGTTCATCGAGGTGTTCGTCGACAGCGGCCTCGACGTCGCCGAGTCGCGCGACCGCAAGGGCCTCTACGCCAAGGCCCGCGCCGGCGAGCTGAAGAACTTCACGGGCATCGACTCGCCCTACGAGGAGCCGGAGAGCCCGGAGATCCACCTCGACGCCAGCGGCGCGATCTCGCCGGAGGAAGCCGCCGACCAGGTCATCGAGCACCTCCGCCAGGCCGGCATCCTCACCCCGCCGACGCCGCACACCTACGACATCTGAGGCCCGGCGCCGCGGCCGGTACGGTCGCGGCGCCGCCGGTCGTCCGCGCCGGCACGAGGAGGAGCCGTGGCCGTCGAGATCGACCTGTCGGGCCGGCGCGCGCTGGTCACGGGCGCGGGACAGGGCATCGGCCGCGGGATCGCCCGCACGCTGGCGGCCGCCGGCGCCGAGGTGCTCGTCAACGACCTGGTGGGCGAGCGGGCCGAGTCGGTGGCCGCCGAGATCGTGGCCGACGGCGGCCGAGCGTCGGGCCTGCCCTTCGATGTCACCGACTGGAGCGCTGTGCAGGCCGCGGTCGACGCCGCCGGTATGGTCGACGTGCTGGTGAACAACGCGGGCAACGCCGGCAAGGCGTCGACCCACGGGTTCGAGGACATGAAGCCCTTCGCCGAGGAGGACCCCTCCGCGTGGGAGGGCTTCATCCGGGTGAACCTCTTCGGCGTCATGTACGCCACCCGGGCCGTGCTGCCGGGCATGGTCGAGCGGGGCTTCGGTCGCGTCGTCACCGTCGTGTCCGACTCGGCTCGCACCGGCGAGGCCCAGATGGCCGCCTACGCGGCGGCCAAGTCGGGCGCCACCGGACTGATCCGCAGCATCGCCCGCGAGGTCGGCCGCCACGGCATCACCGCCAACTGCCTGGCCCTCGGCACCATGAACCCGTTCGAGGCCTCGCCCGAGGACGAGGAGCAGTACGCCTGGCTGGTGAAGCGCTACGCCATCCGCCGCCGGGGCCTGCCGGCCGACGTCGCCGGCATCACCGCGTTCCTCGCCAGCGACATGGCCGAGTGGATCACCGGGCAGACCATCCCGGTCAACGGCGGCTACTCGATGGCGCTCTGACGCCGTCTAGGTTTCGCGGGCGCCCGGCCGGAGCCGGGGCCGATCGAGGGGGAGTGATGGCAGCAGAGGACTTCGTGTCGCGGTACGGGCCGTGGGCCGTGGTGGCCGGCGCGTCGAACGGCATCGGGCTCGGGTTCGCCCACCAGCTGGCCGCCCGGGGCGTCGACGTGGTGCTGGTGTCACGCAACCGCGAGGCACTCGACGCTGCCGCCGACGAGGTCGAGTCCGCCCACCCGGGTCGGGCCACTCGCGTGGTGGTGGCCGACCTCACCTCGCCCGAGGTGGCCGAGGTGATCGACGACGCCACCGACGACCTCGACGTGGGCACCGTGATCTACAACGCCGGGGCCGAGCACGGCGGCGGGCTCTTCCACGAGCGGCCGCTCGACGACGCCCTCTTCCTGGTCGACCTCAACTGCCGCGGCCCGGTGCTGCTGGCCCACCGCTTCGTGCCCCGCCTCCTCGCCCGCGGTGCCGGCGCGCTGGTGCTGATGTCGTCGATGGCGGCGGTCGCGGGCAACGGCTACGTCGCCACCTACTCGGCCACCAAGGCGTTCGACATCAACCTGGCCGAGGGCCTGGGCGTCGAGCTGCGGCCCCACGGCATCGACGTGATGACCGTGGTCGCCGGCGCCACCGCGACGCCGTCGCTGCTCGGCTCCGGTGCCCGGGTCGACCCCGACATGTTCGCGGTGATGCAGCCCGAGGAGGTGGCCCGCGAGGCGCTCGACGCGCTCGGCTCCGGGCCGGTGCTGGTTCCGGGCGAGGCCAACCGGGGCGCCTACGGCTACCTACGGTCGATCCCGCGCGAGGAGGCCTCCGGCCTGCTCACCCAGGGCTCGACGGCGATGTACGGCCTGCCGCCCCTCGTCTGATCCCGGCCCGGGACCGGACCGGGTCAGCCGTCGCGGCGTCGTCGTCGCACCAGGACCTCCTGGGCGATGGTGGCCACGTGGCGGCCGTCGGCCGCGTAGACGAGGCCGTTGGTGAGGGCGCGGTCGCCGACCACGCGGTCGCACGAGAAGGCGTGGAGGTGCCACTCGTGGGCCTCGACGGGCTCGTGGAACCAGACGGTGTGGTCGAGGCTCACCATGAAGTGGCCCTGGTCGAACAGCTCCATGTCGTCGCCCGGCCGGGTGAGGAAGCAGCGCACCGCGTCGGTGGGCACGTCGTCGGACAGGAAGGCGAACGCGGTGGCGCCGTCGGCGTCGGCGTCGTCACGGAAGCGCAGCCACTCGTGGACCTGGCCGGTGCCGAGCTCCATCGGGAGCACGCGCCGCTCGAACAGGTCGGTCCAGGCGTCGTCGCGCCCGGCGTCGGGCCCGGCCACGTCGGGCATGGGGCGCCGGGTGAGCGAGGGCCCACCGGTGGGGGCGGTGAAGCTCGCCTCGAGGTTCAAGATGGCGCCGATGGCCTGGCGGGCCACCACCCGGCGGGTGCTGAACGACTTGCCGTTGCGCAGCCGGTCGACCTCGTAGCGCACCGGCTCGTCGTGGTCGCCGGGCCGGATGAAGTAGGCGCGCAGCGAGTGCGGCACCTTGGCGTCGTCGCCGAGGCTCAGGGTGGCCGCCCGCAGGGCCTGGGCGATGATCTGGCCGCCGTAGAGGCCGCCCCAGGGGTACTGGGGACCGCTGCCGACGTAGGTGTCCACGCCGTGGGGCTCGAGGTGGAGGATGTCGGCGTCGGGCATGGCCGCATTCTCGCTGGCGGACGGGGCTGGGACCAATGGCCCTGACGGGTCGAGTTCGGCATGGCTCACACTGGAACCTCGTTCCAGTCCCTCAGCAGGAGCCCGCGCCCGTGACCGCAGACCGCTACACGATCATCTCGGCCGACACCCACGCCGGTGGCAGCCACGAGCAGTACCGCGAGTACCTCGACCCCGCCTACCGCGACGACTTCGACGCGTGGCGAGGCGAGTACAAGAACCCGTGGAAGGACCTGCGCGACACCGACCTGCGCATCCGGAACTGGGACGACGACCGCCGCGACGCCGACCAGCTCGGCGACGGCGTGGTGGCCGAGGTGGTGTACCCCAACACGGTGCCGCCCTTCTACCCGGGCTTCGTGCTCTTCGCCGGGCCGCCGAAGGAGGAGGACTACGCCCACCGCCGGGCCGGCATCCACGCCCACAACCGGTGGATGAAGGACTTCTGCGCTCGCCAGCCCGAGCGCCGCGCCGGCATCGGCCAGTTCTTCCTCAACGACATCGACGACGCCCTCGAGGACATCACCTGGATCGCGGAGAACGGCCTCCGCGGCGGCGTGCTCTGCCCCACCGTGGCCCCGGACGTGAAGTGGGTGAAGCCCCTCTACGACCCCGTCTACGACCCGATCTGGGCCCTCATCCAGGACCTCGACATCCCGCTCAACCTGCACTCGGGCACGGGCTCGCCCGACTACGGCCGCTATGCGGCGACCCCGATGCTGCTCATCAGCGAGGTCGGCTTCTACGGCTACCGGGCGCTCAGCCACTTCATCCTGTCCGGCGTGTTCGAGCGCTTCCCGCGCCTCAAGGTGGTGCTCACCGAGGGCTCGGCCGCGGCCCTGCCGAAGACCATCGCCGATCTCGACCAGGTGATCCGCAACGTCCAGAAGGGCGCCATCGGTGAGCTGAAGTACCGGGCCGAGGACGCGGTCCCGAAGCTGGCCAGCGAGTACTTCGCCCAGAACTGCTGGATCGGCTCGAGCTTCCCGAAGCCGTCCGACGTCGAGGTCGCCAAGATGGTCGGCCCCGACCGGTGGATGTGGGGGAGCGACTACCCCCACGACGAGGGCACCCCGCCGTTCACCCGCGAGCACCTGCGCCAGGTGTTCCCGGGCTGGGACGTGCCCGAGCTGCGCCGGGTGCTCGGCGAGAACGCGGCGAAGCTCTACGGCTTCGACATGGCCGCCCTCGCCCCCTTGGCCGCCCAGTACGGCCCGACGGTGGAGGAGATCGGCACGCCGCTCGACGAGCTGCCCGCCGACGCCAACGCCGCCCTGCTCAACTCGGCCCGGGAGCTCGCGCCGGCCTGACCCGGCGCCACGCTCCGACGTCTCGGTGGCCGGCCCTCGGGCCGGCCACCGTCGCGTGCGGGCTCGGGCCCCGACCTCAGCCCATCGAGTCGGGCCGGTCGAAGCCGGCCGGCAGGTAGAGCCCCTGGCAGAGGTTCTCCCACATGCCCATGCCCACCCGGCCGTCGTCGGTCTCGAACCGGCAGAGGGTCTCGTTCAGCCAGGCCAGGTGGTGGCGCTCGGTGGGCGCACCGATGGGGTCGAACACGCCCTGCACGACCGGCTCGGCGCCCTGCCACACGCCGTGGCCCCACTCGCCGTCCCACTGGTAGCCCGAGCCCGAGCGCAGGTAGACGGTGCGCAACGGGGTGGCGGTGATGCGGGTGCTCGACGCTCCGTCGCCGCTGCACCAGATGGTGCCCTTGGCGACCTCCCGCGTGCCGGGGTGGTACTCGATGTCGATCTCGGGCCGGCCGAGGTGCTCGTCGGGTCGCCCGGAGTCGAGCGCCCACAGCAGCATCGCCTCCTCCTGCACCCGTCGGCCGGCGTGGTCGTTGTCGATGGTGATCTTGATCATGTGGTCGTCGAACTGGATCGGCAGCCAGTTGTGCAGGAAGCCCATCGGGCCCGACGGGTCGAACTTGGCCCGGATGCCCTGGGGCTCGGGCTCGCCGATGGGACGCACGCCCCAGCTCCGGTCGCGGGCGCCGCGCCAGGTGTCGGGCGTGACCGCGTAGGTGCGGCCACCGACCTCGAGGGTGCCCGTCCACGCCCCGACCTGGGCGTAGCGGAACGTCTCCTGGGTGATGCGGGTGCCGGCCCGGGTGATCGTCTTCGGCTCGGCGAGGGCGTCGGTGGTGGCGTCGAAGCGCAGGTCGTACGCGATGCCCCACTCGTTCGGCTCGCAGACCAGCCGCAGCGAGCGCAGGCCCTCGATGACCTCGATGCGCAGCGGGCCGACGGACGTGTCGAGCCGGTCGGAGCCGAGCTCGCGCGACGCCCGCACGGTGGTCTGCACGTCGTCGTGGGCGATGGTGACGAACGCGTCGGTGACGCCGAGGTTGGGGTACTGGCCGAGGCCGGCGACGAGGAACAGCTCGTCGCCGGGGCCGTGGAGGTTGAAGTAGTAGCGGTCGTAGAAGTTGCGGTCCGGCGTGTAGACGGTGTCGACCGGCTCCGGGAACTGGTGGGTCAGGTACTCGTCCAACCGGCTCAGCGGCATGTCTCGCTCTCCCCCTGGGTGCCGCGGCGGACCGCCCGCCGGGACCTCGGCGTGTCTACCAGCCCGGGTGGTCCCCTCGCGCCGGCCCGATCGGGCGCCTCCGCCGGGGGAGCCGGCCATGGCGGAGCCGGCCCGACCGCCGCGCGATCGGGGCACACTGGCGCCATGGCGAGCCCCGAGACGGTCACCGATGCCCTCACCCTCCTGAAGTCCGAGGGCTACACCGCCGAGTTCCGGTTGGCCGACGGCCACCTCCGCTCCGACGGCGACGAGGCCCGGGCCTGCCCCTGCGACGACGTCGTGGTCGAGCGGCTCTACCGCTTCGAGGGGCCCAGCGACCCGGGCGACGAGATGGTGGTGTTCGGTCTGCGCGACCCCTCGACCGGCGTGCGAGGCGTGCTGGCGAGCGGCTTCGGCCCGGCGGCCGACCCCGACGTGATGGACCACCTCGCCGGCATGGCCCGGCGCTTCGCCTGAGCGGGCTCAGCCCAGCTCGACGCGCAGGATCCGGTCGTCGCCCGGCTTCGGGTTGCCGCGCCCGTCGGTGTTGTTGGTGACGATCCACAGCGAGCCGTCGGGTGCGAGGGTCACGGCCCTCAGCCGACCGTACGTGCCGTCGTAGAGCTCGGTCGCGGTCGACGGCGCGGCCACCGGCACAGCCCGCAGCACCTGGCCCCGCAGGTTGGCCATGAAGAGTGTGCCACCCACCGCGGCCAGGCCACTGGGGCTGGCCTCCGCGGTGGGCCACTGCTGCAGCGGGTCGACGTAGCCGGCGCGGCCGGCGATGCCCTCGACGACGGGCCAGCCGTAGTTCGACCCGGGGGTGATGAGGTTGAGCTCGTCCCACGTGTTCTGGCCGAACTCGCTGGCGTACATCGTGCCGTCGGCGGTCCACGCCAGGCCCTGGACGTTGCGGTGGCCGAGGCTCCACACCGGCGAGCCCGGGAACGGGTTGTCGGCCGGGACGCCCCCGTCGGGCGTCATGCGCAGGATCTTGCCGCCGAGGTAGTCGAGGTCCTGGGCCCTGGGTGCCTGGCCGGCGTCACCCGCCGACGCGTAGAGCATGCCGTCGGGACCGAAGGCCAGGCGGCCGCCGTTGTGGATGCCGGCCGCGGGCAGCCCGTCGATGAGGGTGGTCGGGCTGCCCAGCCCGTACGACCCGGGGCTGCCGGTGAGGGGGAAGCGCTGGATGCGGTTGCCGTCGTCCCCGGTCGAGTAGGCGAAGAGCTGGCCGTCGGCCACGGCGAGCCCGAGCAGCCCACCCTCGCCGCCGTGCTTCGCGTCGATCGTGCCGACCACGCGGGTCGAGCCGCCGTCGAGCACCTCGAGGACGCGCCCGCTGTCGCGCTCGCTGACGAGCGCGGTGTCATCGACGAACGCCACCGACCAGGGCGCCTCCAGGCCGGTGACCACGTCGGTCGGCTCGCCCACGGGCATCACCGGCGTGAGCGTGAGTCCGGTGGTGGGCGTGGTCGAGGCCTGCCCGGGAGTGGTGGCCGTCTTGGCCGGCTGCGTGACGGGTGCCGCGTCACCGCCGGAGGAGCTGCACGCCGCCGTCGTGGCGAGCAGCAGCCCCACGGTCCCGGCCACTGCCCAACGCGTCGCAGCGTGCGCCACGGTCACCCTCCTCGCTCGCACACGTCCTACCCCACCGGCGAGGGCGGTGCGAGGTCGCGGCCGGCGCGCCGTCAGCGGCTGGCGGACGCCACGGCCGAGGCGAGCGCGGGGGCCAGCTCGCCGCGCCCGGCCACGGCGACGTGGTCGGTCCCCAGCCACGTCGCCATCGCCTGGAGCTCGGGCGCGATGGCGAGGGCGGCCTCGTCGAGGTCGACGCCGGGCTCCACCCAGGAGCCGAGGACCCGCAGGGTGCCGAGCGGGCGGTCGGCCTTGAGGTCGAGCCGGCCGACGAGGCGGTCGCCGAGGAGGACCGGCAGGACGTAGTAGCCCCAGCGCCGCTCGGCCGCCGGGGTGTAGATCTCGATCCGGTAGCGGAAGTCGAAGAGCCGCTCGGTGCGGGCACGGTCCCAGATGAGCGAATCGAACGGTGAGAGGAGCGTGGCATGGGTGCGTCGCGGCCGGGTCGGCGCGGCCCCCGGCCGGGCGTGGCCGGGCTCGGCCCAGCCCTCGACCTGCAACCGGACCAGCTCGCCGGCGTCGACCAGCTCCCGCACGGCCTCCTTCGCCTCGGCGGCGCGGATGCGGAAGTAGTCGGCGAGGTCGCGGACGGTGGCGACGCCGAGGGCGTCGACGGCGTGGCGGATCAGCTCTCGCTGGGCCTCCTCGATGCTCGGCGTGGGGGTGGCGAGGACCTCCGCGGGGAGCGCCCGCTCGGGGAGGTCGTAGACCCGCTCGAAGGACGGCGTCCGCCACGCCGCCAGCTGCCCGCGCTCGAACAGGTGCTCCAGGGCCTGGCGGCCGACGCTGCGCCGGTCCCACCACTCGCCGTCGCGGCGGCGCGGCTCGCTGAGCATCGACGCCGTCAGCGGACCTCGATCGGCGACCTCGCGCAGCACCGACTCGATGTAGCCGGCGTGCTCCTGGGCCCACGTGGCGACGCGCGAGGCGTGGGTCGGCCGCTCCCCGTAGCTGCCGCCCCGATCCATCCGCCAACGGAGCAACGGTTGGAGCGCCACCGGCTGGACGGAGGCCATGTGGCCCCAGTACTCGAAGAGTGGCCCGCGCCGACCGGCGAGCCGGTGCAGGTGGTCGAGGTCGAACGGGCCGAGACGGGCGAACAGGACGAGGTACTGCGTGCGGGCCACGACGTTCACGGCATCGAGCTGGAGCGCCCCGACCCGCTCGACCGAGGCCCGGACGCGGGCCCGGCCGGCGTTGCCGGGCCGACGGCTGCGGTCGAGGCCCTGGGCGGCGATCGCCATCCGACGCGCCTCGCGGGCCGAGAGCGTGTCGAGGGTGGGTGCCACGGGGGGCGAGCGTAGGTCCGCCTCAGGGTGGACCGTCCCACGGCGTAGGAGGGTGGCCGCCCGTGCGCAACGGGTGCAGCATGCGACCGACGGCCGAGGGGAGGGGTGATGGGCGACGGCACACGGATCGAGGACTCGCAGCGCGCCGCCTGGTCGGGCCTTTCGAGCGCGTGGGAGCGGTGGGACGCGGTGATCACCGCCCAGCGCGCGCCGGTGGGTGCGGCGATGATCGACGCGCTCGCGATCCCTCCGGACGCGGACCACCTCGACATCGCGTCGGGCACCGGCGACCCGGGCCTCACGGTCGCGCTGCTCCACCCGGGAGCGCGGGTGGTGCTCACCGACCTCTCGCCCGAGATGCTGGCGGTCGCGCAGCGGCGGGCCGACGCCCGAGGGGTGGCCAACCTCGAGGTCCGGGTGGCCGGAGCCGACGCCCTGCCCTTCGACGACGCGGCGTTCGGCACGATCTCGGTGCGCTTCGGGCACATGTTCTTCCCCGACCCGGGTGGGGCCACCGTCGAGCTGGCCCGCGTGCTGCGCCCGGGTGGCCGTCTGTGCTCGGCGGTGTGGGTCGACCCGTCCCGCAACCCTTGGACGTCGGTCGCGATGGACGCCATCGCCGCCGAGATCGCGCTGCCGCCGCCCGACCCCGACGGGCCGAGCATGTACCGCTGCGCCGAGCCCGGCCAGGTGTCGGCATTCTTCACTGCCGCCGGGCTGGTCGAGGTGCGCGAGTGGGACGTCGAGGTCGAGCTCGTCACCTCCTCGACCGACGAGTACTGGCAGGTGATCACCGAGCACGTGTCCCTCGCCGCCGCGGCGCTGCGGAGCGTCGACGAGGAGACGCGGGAGCGGGCTCGGGCCCTAGCGATGGATGGCCTCGCCCCCTACATCACCGACGGTGTCGTGCGGGTGCCCGGCCTGGCCCGCTGCATCGTCGGCACGAAGCCGGCCGAGGGCTGATCGAAGCCGTCTCGTGAGGCTGTCGTCGCTCCGAAGCCCGCCGCCGGCATCTCGGCGTCCGGGTTCCCGCTGCGGGTCGTTGCTCACAATCTCGTCATAACGACCCAGGGCCGATTCCTCCCTTGCCAGACTCGACCTGTGAGCGATGCCATCGAGACGGCACAGGATCCATGGGGACCGCGTGCTCACGGCGGCCCGCTTCGCGTGCTGGTGGTCGAGGACGACGCGGACCTCCGAGAGGTGCTGGCGAGCTCGTTGAGCCTCGCCGGGATGGAGGTCTCGGCCGTCGGAGAGGGCAGGTCGGCCCTCTCCCTCCAGCGAGATCTGACGTTCGACCTGCTGGTCGTCGACGTGACGCTGCCCGACATCGACGGCTTCGCCCTGACCACGGACCTGCGACACGGTGGCGATCGAACACCGGTGATCTTCCTCACCGCGCGCGACGAGCTACGAGACAAGCTCGCCGGGTTCCAGAGTGGTGGGGACGACTACCTCACGAAACCGTTCGAGCTCGCGGAGCTGATTGCTCGGATCGGTGCCGTTGCGGGGCGATCCGGCCCCCTGCGCAACTCGATGGAGTACTTCGACCTCGTGCTCGACGCAGAGCGGCACGAGGTCTTCCGAGGAGATGCACGGGTCGATCTCACGCCGACGGAGTTCCGCCTGCTCGCCTACCTCATGGAGAACGCCGAGCGCGTGGTGAGTCGCCAGCAGATCCTCGACGCCGTGTGGGGGTACTCGGGCAGTGGGAACTCGAGTGTGATCGAGAACTACATCTCCTTCCTCAGGAAGAAGATCGAGTCCGATGGCGCTCCGATGATCCGCACGATTCGAGGCGTGGGGTACACGCTGCGCCATGACTGATCGACGCCTCTCCCGTGGACGCTCGATCCGTGTCCGCCTCGTCGTTCGGACACTCGCCGCTGCGGCTGTCGTCTTGCTGGTCGCTGGTTGGGCCGCCACGACGGTGGTCGACAGGCAGCTTCGTGAACAGATCGACCGCCGACTCCTCGACGACATCCGGGGTGGGGTCGCCGCGGCGGACCTCCTGACGCCGGCGCAGCAGGAGGCACTCTCACAGCGGAACTCCGTCTCGAAGTACGCCGTGGTCGTCGTGGGTGACGACGGCGTCCGCGTGCCGAGCGCTCCGTCCGATGCAGGAGATGTCGCCGGCGTCATTGGTGACTTGACGGTGCAGCGGTTGGTCGAGGCGGATGGTCAGGCGTTCACCCTGCGGGGGTCCCCTGACCTGCGACTCGCGGCTCAGCCCATGGCGGATGGTCGTTACCTCGTCTTCGCAGCACCGCTCGGGGAGGTGTCCTCGGCGATCTCCTCTGTCCGGTGGGCCGTGCTCCTCGTCGGGGTGTGCGCGCTCGGCCTGCTGGCCCTCCTCGTCAGCCTCATCGGCCGCTCGGTCGTCCGACCGTTGGAGGAGATGATCGATGCAGCCGACGCCATCGGTGCAGGCGACCTCGATCGTCGGGTGCCCGACGGTCACGCCGATGCCGAGTCGGCTCGGTTGGCGGTGGCGCTGAACGCGATGCTCGAGCGGCTCTCGGTGGCGTTCCGCGAGCAACACGCCTCCGAGCGGGAGCTACGGGACTTCGTCTCCGAAGCGGCGCACGAGTTGCGCACACCTCTCGCAACGGTCCAGGCACTGTCTCTTATACACATCTCCGAGCCCACGAGACTAAGGCGAATCGCG
>CAMFLJ010000073.1 GCA_945957335.1 uncultured Actinomycetes bacterium
CGGTGGTCACCTGGCAGGATCGCGAGGTGCTGCCGGACGGCGTGACCATCGACGGGCTGCGGGCCGACGAGCTGCCCACGCTCGTCGCCTGGGCGGCGGCCGAGGGCTGGAACCCGGCGGCCGGCGACCTCGAGCTCGCCCACCGGATCGACCCCGACGCCTTCCTCGCCCTGCGCCGCGATGGTGAGCTGATCGGCACCGGCTCGGTGTTCTCCTACGGCGGCGCCTTCGGATTCATGGGCTGCTTCATCGTCCGGCCCGACCTGCGCGGCGTGGGGCTCGGCACCGACCTCTGGTACGCCCGCCGCGACCGCATGGTCGCCCGCCTCCGCCCGGGCTCGGCCGTCGGCATGGACGGCGTGTTCGCCATGGTGCCGTTCTACGAGCGGGGCGGGTTCCGCCTCTCCTACCGCGACCTGCGCTTCGAGGGCGTGGCCCGCGGCGAGGCCGATCCCGGTGTCGCGGCCCTCGACGGCCTGCCGTTCGCCCAGGTCGAGGCCTACGACCGCCGCCACGTGCCCGCGCCCCGCCCGGAGCTGCTGGCCGGGTGGCTCGACCGACCCGGTGTGCGGGTCGCGGCCCTCGTCGAGGACGGCGAGCTCGTGGCGTACGGCGCGCTGCGCCCGGCACCCGACGCCTGGCGGGTGGGACCACTCTTCGCCGATCGCCCCGACGCCGCCGAACGGGTGCTGCTCCACCTGCTGGCCGGCATCGAGGGCGAGCGGGTGCACCTCGACGTTCCGGAGCCGAACGAGGCGGGCCTGGCGCTCGTCGCCGGGCTCGGGATGGCCGAGTCGTTCGGCTGCGCCCGCATGTACCTGGGCGCCGACCCCGGTCTGCCGGTGGAGCGGATCTTCGGGGTCACGAGCTTCGAGCTGGGCTGACCGGGACCGTCACGCGGGCACTGGCACCGGGCGGGGTCGGGGGATCCCTCGTCGCAGGGCCACCGCCACGAGCCCTGCGCAGGCTCCGAGCGTGACCGCCACCGCCGCCCGGGCGAGGTCGGGTGACAGGCCGCTCGGGACCTGCGAGCTGTCGAGGTAGCCCCAGCCCGACCATCCGACGAGCGCAAGCAGGGTGCCGGCGCCGATCCCGACGAGCACCGCTCCCGCCCGGCGGTCGGTGGGCACGAGCACGAGCCCGGCGACCGGGCAGAGGGCGAAGAGGACGACGGCGCTCGCCGTCGGTGCCTTGTCGAGCGCGGCGCCGGGCGAGGCCCACCACGTGCCCACGACGTCGAGCAGGGCGGCGGCGAGCAGCAGCCACGCTCCGGCGGCCAGTGCGGCCCACCAGCGGCGGGTGAGCCCGACCCCGGCGACCGCCAGGGCGAGCACAGCCATCGCCACGAGCCAGGGGAGGCGGTCGGGACCGGGGGCCCACGAGGTGGTGCCGGTGGCGTCGACGCGCCGGGCTCCGACCAGGAAGGGGATCGACCAGTGCCCGATCTCGATGGGCCCTCCGGCCGAGCTCGTGGGGGTGCCGCCCATCCAGTGGCTGCGGTGGTCGTGCCACCGCACCGACGTGCCCTGCGAGACCTGCGTCCACTCGGGCGGAGCCGTCGCGTCGGCGGCGGCCGGCACCGTGCCCTTCCCGGACGGGTCGGCGTCGAGGTAGGTCGCCGGCGACCGATCATTGCGCCACACGCCGTCGGGCCCGACCCGGAGGTAGGGCTCGTCGGAGTAGCCGAGCACCGTCACCTCCACGTCGGACGGGTTGGCGAGCTCGAGCTGACCGGTCGTGGCCAGGTGGGTCAGCGTCACACCGTCGACGCCGGGCTCGAAGTCGTCGATGCGGTAGGCGTAGTCGTCGGCGACCGGGGCGCCCCCGTCGGAGGCGTGGGCCGATGCCGGTGCGGCGGTCGCCAGCAGGGTGAGGGTCGTGAGCAGGGCCCCGGTGGCGAGGACGCGAAGGCGTCGAGGGGCCCACTGCCGGATGGTCACATGAAGGAGTCGTCCCCGGGCGGATCGTGGTTCCAGGGGCCTCACGGAGAAAGTGCACCCCCGGGGGTATCGAACCCGGAGACGGCGGCGATGAACCGATCAAGCCGCTGTGCCAGTGCTCTCCCGCCGTCGCGCTGGCTCAGCGGCCCCTCTCACCGCCTCGCCACTCTGCGAGGTGGTCGCCACGGCCCGGACACCCTCAGTGGGGTCCGGGCCGTTCCGCGCCCGCCGGGTGATCACGCCTGGCGATCAATCGGCCCGCGGGCGCGCTTGTGCCTGGGTGCGGCGTCTGTTGCGATGTCCCCCGTGCCGCCCGTGACCCTCTCCGCCGACGCCCGCCGCCTCCTCGACGGCGCCAACTTCGGCCACCTCGCCACGGTGCAGGCCGACGGGGCGCCCAAGGTCGAGCCGGTGTGGGTCGGCCGCGACGGCGACCGCGTGCTGGTGGCCACCGACGCCAAGTCGCTGAAGGCCCGCAACGTCGAGCGCGACGCCCGGGTGGCGCTCTCCGTCACCGCCTTCGACGACCCCTACGACCAGCTCCTCGTGCGGGGCTCGGTCACCGAGGTGCGGGCCGACGACGACCTCGCGGTGCTCGACGAGCTCTCGCGGCAGTACCTCGGCCACGAGTTCCCCCGGCGCCGGTGGTCGAGCCGAGTCGTGCTCGTGATCACGCCGACGCTGGCCCGCCACAACCACTCGCCGCTGCGCGACCCCCGCACCCCCGAGGCCTGAGGTGGAGCTCCGGCCCCTGGGCCGCACCGGGGTGCACGTGAGCGCGCTGTCGCTCGGCGCCATGTCGTTCGGGGCGCTCGGCAACACCGACCACGACGACTGCGTCCGCATCGTTCACCGCGCTCTCGACGCCGGCATCACCACCGTCGACACGGCCGACGTCTACTCCCAGGGCGAGTCCGAGGTCATCGTCGGCAAGGCGCTGGCCGGACGGCGCGACGACGTCGTGCTGGCGTCGAAGTGCTTCTGGCCGATGGGCGACGACCCCAACCGCCGGGGCTCGTCCCGTCGGTGGGTCACCCAGGCCTGCGAGGAGTCGCTGCGCCGGCTCGGCACCGACCACCTCGACGTGTACTACCTGCACAAGCCCGACCTCGACACCGACGTCGACGAGTCGCTCGGCGCCATGAGCGATCTCGTCCACCAGGGCAAGGTGCGCGCCGTCGGGATCTCCACGTTCCCGCCCGACCTGCTGGTCGAGGCCCAGTGGGCCGCCGAGCGGGCCGGTCACGTGCGGCCGCGCGTCGAGCAGCCGCCCTACTCGGTGCTGGCCCGCCACATCGAGCGCGACCTCCTGCCGGCCTGCGACCGCCACGGCATGGGTGTGATGGTGTGGGGCCCGCTGAACAGCGGCTGGCTCACCGGCAAGTACCGCGCCGGAGCGGGCGTCCCGGCCGGTTCGCGAGGCGACCGATGGAGCGCCCGCTCGGCCGGCTTCGACGAGGCCCGCCCCGAGGTCGTGGCCAAGCACCGGATCGTCGAGGAGCTCGCGACCCTGGCCGACGAGGCCGGCCTGCCGCTCGCCCACCTGGCCCTGGCGTTCACGCTCGAGCACCCGGCGGTGTCGTCGTCGATCATCGGACCCCGCACGATGGAGCAGCTCGACGACCTGCTCGCCGCGGCCGACGTGCGGCTCGGCGCCGACGTGCTCGACCGCATCGACGAGCTCGTGCCGCCGGGCACCACGGTCGACCCGGCGGCCGACACCGGCTGGCAGCCCCGCTGGCTCTCCGACCCCTCGGCCCGCCGGCGGACCGGCCGGTGAGTGCCACGGGCACCGCTCCGGAGGGCTGGGCCGGGCCCGTCCGCACCTTCGAGATGGTCGTCGAGCAGGGCACCGTCGCGGCGTTCTGCCAGGCCATCGGCCGCGTCGACGAAGCCCGCGTGCCCCCCACGTTCGCGGTGGTCGCCGACCGCTTCGACCCCGGGTTCACCCGGCGCCCGGCGGCGGGGCAGGGGTGGCCCGACGGCCCGCCCGAGACGATGCTGCACGTCGAGCAGTGGTTCGAGCTGGGCGAGCCGCTGGTGGTCGGTGACGAGGTCGTCGTGCGCCGGGGCCTGGGCCGCACGTGGGAGAAGCAGGGCCGGTCGGGCCGGCTGACGTTCCTGGAGGAGCGCACCGAGCTGGTCGACCACCTGGGCGTGGTGCGGGTGGTCACCGGGTGGGTCGACGTGCGCACCGAGGCGGCCCACCGCGACCTCACCACCGGCCAGCGCGATCCCGGGTCGGTCCCGGCGGTGGTGGCGGCCCGGCCCGGCGAGCTCGTGCTGGTCGAGGCCATCACCCCCACCCACCTCGTGCGCTACGTGGGCGCGGCGGGCGACTGGCACCCGCTGCACCACGATCGGGCGATGGCCCAGGCGCTCGGCTACCCCGACGTCTTCGCCCCCGGGATGCTCACCATGGCCCTCACGGCCGAGGCGCTGACCACCCACCTCGGTGGTCCCGGGCGGGGCGCGCTGGTGCGGCTGGCCTCGCGCTTCCGGGCCCAGGTGTGGCCCGGTGACTCGCTCTACGCCGCGGTGACCGACCACGGCGACGGCACGCTCTCGGCCCGCACCCGCAACCAGTTCGACGAGGTGGTCCTCGAGACCACCGCCGCCACCGCCTAGGTCGGGGCTGCCTCGCCCGCGGTGGGGAGCTGCTGGCGCGCCAGCGAGACGAACGGGGCGACCGCCGGGTGGGCGGCCTCGCGGGGCCACGCCAGGGTGCGGGTGAAGCACAGGTCGGGCGCGTCGACGGCCACGACCACGATGCCGGGGAACCCGGGCCCGGTCACGTGGGTGCCGTAGGCCACCCCGATGCCGAAGCCGGAGAGCACCCGCGCGGCCACGTCCTCGTGGCCCTGGGCCGTGCCGACCAGGGCCCACGGCCGTCCGGTGCCGTCCATGGCCGCGGCGAAGCGGTCGTAGGCGACCGGGTTGGCCGACCGGGGCCAGCCCAGCAGGGGCTCGCGGGCGAGGTCGGCCAGGGTCACCGACCGGCGGCGGGCGAGGGGGTGCCCGGCGGGCAGCACCGCCAGCAACGGCGAGGTGTCGAGGGCGAGCGAGTCGGTGTCGTCGTCGAGGTCGGGGTCCCAGCCCACGATCAGGTGCACCTCGCGGGTGGCGAGCTCGGCGACGAGGCGGCTGGTGGTGCGGGCGCGCAGCGACACGTGCACGCCGGGCCGGTCGACCTGGAGGCGCACGACGGTGTCGACCAGCGGCTCCCAGTCGCCGGTGTGGCCGACCACCAGGCGGTTGGCGTCGTCCTGGGCGAAGGCCTTGCCGGCGGCGTAGGCGCCGAGGACCGAGTCGTAGGCCTCACGGGCGAGCGGTGCGAAGGCCTCGCCGAGCGGGGTGAGGCGCACCCGGCGGGTCGAGCGCTCGAAGAGGCGCCCGCCGAGCTCGCGCTCGAGGCGGCGGATGGTCTCGCTGACGGTGGGCTGGGCCAGGTAGAGCCGCTCCGCGGCCCGTCCGAAGTGCAGCTGCTCGGCGACCTCGAGGAACACCTCGAGCTGGCGCAGGTCCATGCGGTCGTCCCCCGGTCAGGCGTGCTGGGCGCCCACCGACACGACCTCGCCGGTGAGGTACGAAGCGTAGCCAGAGGCCAGGAAGGCGATCGTGGCCGCCACCTCAGCCGGCTCGGCGGCGCGGCCCTGGGGCTGCACGCCCTCCCAGTGGGCGAGCTCCTCGTCGCTCACCACGCGCGCCAGGAACGGGTGCATGGCCAGGGTCGGGGCGACGGCGTTCACCCGCACGCCGCTGGCTGCGGCCTCGACCGCGGCGCACCGGGTGAGGGCCATCACGCCGGCTTTGGCCGCGGCGTAGTGGGCCTGCCCGGCCTCGGCCCGCCAGCCCGTCACCGACGCCACGTTCACGATGCACCCTCGGCCCTGCGGGGTGAGGCGGCGCAGCGCGGCTCGCGTGCTGCGGAAGGTGCTCACGAGCGAGACGTCGAGCACTCGCTCCCACTGCTCGTCGGTCATCTCGTCGAGCCGGGCCGAGCCGCCCAGCCCGGCGTTGTTGACCACGATGTCGAGGGGCCCGGCGACGCGCTCGACCGTGTCGAAGAGCTCTTCGAAGGCGCCGTCCGCGGTGACGTCGCAGACGGCGGCGTGGACGCGACCGGGCGCGAGGGCGTCGAGCTCGGCGGCGGTGGCCTCGAGCCGGCCGGCGTGCACGTCGGAGACGACGATGGTGGCGCCCTCCAGGACGAGCCGCCGGGCGGTGGCCCCGCCGATGCCGGTGCCGGCCGCCGCGGTGACCACGGCGACGCGGCCCTCGAGCAGCCCGTGGCCGCTCGGGTCGAGGGCGGGGATCACCGCAGCAGGCCGCCGTCGACGTAGAGCGAGCGGCCGGTCATGTAGCTCGACGCGTCGCTGGCGAGGAACAGCGCCGCGCCCACCAGGTCGTCGGGCTCGCCGAGGCGCCCGAACGCGTTCTGGGCGGCCATCTCGGCGACGAACGCCTCGCGCCGGGCCGGGTCGGTGGGGAGGATCATGTCGGTGGCCACCGAGCCGGGGACGAGCACGTTCACCCGCACGCCGCGCTCGGCCCACTCGCGGGCCATGGTGGTCGACCAGTTGGCCATGGCCGCCTTGGTGGCGCAGTAGGCGCCGATGCCCTCCATGGGCTGGGTGGCGCCCAGCGCGCCGATGTTGATCACCGAGCCGTGGCCGCCGTCGGCCAGCGCGTCGAGGGCGGCGACGGTGAGGAAGAGCGGGCCCTTGAGGTTAACGGCGAGGAGCTGGTCGAGCTCGTCCACGCTCACCCTGGTGGTGACGTGGGGGCGCAGCACACCGGCGTTGTTCACCAGCACGTCGAGGCGCCCGAAGCGCTCGAGGGCGGCGTCGACCAGCGGCTGGTGGGTGGTGCGGTCGGCCACGTCGCAGGCCACGGCCAGGCCCTGGCCGCCGGCGACGACGATCTCGCCCACGGTGGCCTCGCAGGCCACGACGTCGCGGGAGGCGGCCACCACGGCGGCCCCGGCCCCGGCCATGCCGACGGCGATCGCCCGGCCGATGCCGCGGCTGGCGCCGGTGACGACGGCGACGCGGCCGTCGAGGCGGAAGCGGTCGGTGCCCATGCTCAGCCCCTCGGCTTGCCGGCGAGCACACCGCCGTCGGCGAAGAAGTCGGATCCGGTGCAGAAGGAAGAGGCGTCGGAGGCCAGGAAGGCCACGACCTCGGCGATCTCCTCGGGCCGACCCATGCGCCCCAGCGGGTAGCCGCCGTAGGCACGGTCGTAGTCGTCGTCGGTCCAGCCCTCGCGACGGGTCATCGCCGTGCGGGTCGGGCCGGGCACCACGCAGTTCACGCGGATGCCGAGGGGGCCCAGCTCGATGGCGGCCGTGCGGGTGAGGCCGCGCACGCCGAACTTGGAGGCGGTGTAGGCCGACATGCCCTCGCGGCCCTCGACCCCCTGGGGCGAGGCCAGGTTCACGATCGATCCGCCACCCCGGGCCTGCATCGCCGGCACCGCGGCCCGGATGCCGAGGAACACCGACAGCAGGTTGGTGTCGACGACCTTCCGGAAGGTGTCGACGTCGGTCTCGAGCAGCGGCTTCACCCGGATGATCCCGGCGTTGTTCACCAGCACGTCGAGGCCGCCGAAGCGCTCGACCGCGGTGGCCACCGCCGCCTCCCACGAGGCCTCGTCGGTGACGTCGGCCTCGACGAACGCGGCCCGCTCGCCGAGCCCGGCCGCGGTGGCCTCGCCGTCGTCGGCGCGTCGGTCGACCATCACGACCGAGGCGCCACCGGCGACGAGCGCCGCGGCCGTGGCGGCACCGATGCCCCGGGCCGCGCCGGTGACGAGGCAGACCTTGCCGTCGACGGCGGCGCTCACCGGGTGACCCCGCGGGTGCCCTCGACGAACGCGTCGCGGGCCTGGTCGCCGTCGCCGTGCAGGTTGAGCTCGTAGGTGAAGCCCTGCTCGAGGCGGTAGTTGCGCTGCAGGTCGAACGGGTCGATCAGGTTGAGCGCCGTCTTGGCGGCGCGCACCACGCGGGGCCGCTTGGCGATGATCTTGAGGGCGGTGGCCATGGCCTCGTCGGCGAGCTCGTCGGGCTCGACGAGCCGGTAGACCGTGCCCCACTCGTGGAGCTGGGCGGCGGTGACCGGCTCGCAGGTGAGCACCATCTGGCGCAGCTTCATGGGCGGCACCAGCTTGGCCAGGTGCGAGGCGCACCCGAGGGCGCCGTTGTCGACCTCCGGCAGGCCGAACCGGGCCCGGGTCGAGGCCACGAGGATGTCGCAGCTGCCCACGAGGCCCACGCCGAGGCCCATGCAGAAGTCGTTCACCGCGGCGATCGTCGGCACCGGGCAGGTGTAGATCGCCTCGAAGGCGGCGAAGCAGGCGGCGCCCGAGCCGAGCAGGTGCTCGAAGCCCTCGACCGACTGCATCTCCTTGATGTCGATGCCGGCGTTGAAGCCGCGGCCCTCGGCGGTGAGGACCACGGCCCTCACGTCGTCGCGGCGGCCGAGCTCGTGGAAGGTGTCGGCGATCTCCCACGTGTCGGCCACGGTGATGGCGTTCACCGGCGGGTGGCTCATGGCGACGACGGCGACGCCCTCGGGGCTGACGGTGGTGCTGATGGTCATGGCCACAGCTTCGCCCGTGGCAGCCGATCGGTCACCCGCCGATCGCGGCGGTTCCATCGGCGCGGCCGATCGATCGGCGCTGTGATAGCCAACGGGCGCCGTGTCCACCGGAGGGGGAGTGGGATGACCGACCAGACCGAGGCGCCCGTCGTCGACGAGGCCTACCGCCGGCTGCCGACCGAGGGGCCGATCGCGCCCGACCTCGGGGCCGCCCTGCTCACCTGGGTCGAGCCCACCGAGGAGCACGTGGTGGCCTACAACCGGTGGTACGAGGACGACCACTTCATCACCGGCGCCATGTCGATGCCGTGGATGTTCTCGGGCCGCCGGTTCGTGGCCCCCACGTGGCTCCAGCCGCTCCGGGGCCCGGCCGACCAGACCGTCGCCGACCCGATCGAGGCCGGCAAGTACATCGCCGTCTACTGGGTGAACGGTGGTCGCCTCGCCGATCACGAGCAGTGGTCGCTCGGCACCAACTACCGCCTCCACGCCGAGGGCCGGGGCAGCTGCCGCGGGCCCGGCAACGACCCGCTCGAGGAGCGGCGCCACGTGTTCACCGCGTTCGCCGACCACCTCGGTTCGTCGTACCGCGACGACGCGGTGCCCCGCGACGTCCACACCCTCCTGCAGCCCTACCGGGGCATGGTCATCGAGATGATCGAGGCCCCCGACGGCGACCGTGCCGCCCTCGACCGGTGGCTCGCCGACGAGCACCTGCCGGGCGTGCTCGGTGGCCCCGTGGCGGTCACCGTGCGCTTCGCGCCGCGGCCCCTGCCCAAGGACCGCCTCGCCCACGTGAAGGAGGTCGACGGCGTCGAGCGCATGGTCGTGCTGCTCCACTTCCTCGAGGACGACCCTCGCGGCTGCTGGGACGAGCGCTTCGCCCCGACGGCCGAGCGCCTGGACGCCGGTGGGGTGGGCCGACTGGCCATCCAGGCCGCCTTCGTGCCCACGATCCACGGCACCGACACCTACACCGACGAGCTCTTCTGACGGTCCGTTAGAAACCGCCCGGCCGCGCCGGGTACGGTTTCGCCGCTGGTTCGCGTGGCGCGGCCGGCGGAGGGGGAGACCTCAGTGTCCGAGAACGAGACCGTGGACCGTGCGTTCATCCGACGGGGCCTCGAGCTGGCCGACCTGAACGCCGTGCGGGTTGCGCTCTACCAGCAGACCCACGATCCCGAGCTGCTGGATCTGCCGAAGGCGATCGAGCTCACCGACGAGCAGAAGACCCTGCTCATCGACAAGGCCGCCGACTGGTTGGTCGAGAACGGCGGGCCCAAGAAGGTCGAGGAGCCCCCGTTCGACGAGCTGCGGTTCCTCATGAACCTGGCCACCAAGGAGGACATGGGCGACCTCGAGTTCGAGGCCCGCCGTGAGCTCCCCGCCTTCCGCGACTTCCCGTTCATGACCCAGTGGGACGAGCGCGACAAGCCCGAGATCCCCGAGGGCTTCATGGTCGCCATCATCGGCAGCGGCTTCAGCGGCATCGCCTGCGGCGTGCAGATGGAGCAGCTCGGCATCCCCTACACGGTGATCGAGCGCCGCCCCGAGCCGGGCGGCACCTGGAGCGTCAACCGCTACCCCGACATCCGCGTCGACACCATCTCGATCACCTACGAGTACAACTTCGAGAAGGAGTACCGCTGGAGCGAGTACTTCGGCCGGGGCGCCGAGGTGCGCTCCTACCTCGAGCACGTCGCCGAGAAGAACGGCGTCAAGGCCAACACCCGCTACAGCCACGAGCTGCGCAAGGCCACCTGGAACTCCGAGCGCCACCTCTGGGAGCTCGAGCTCGACTCGCCCGACGGGCTGGTCACCATGGACGCCAACTACGTGATCGGCGCCCACGGCACCTTCGCCAACCCGAAGTTCCCGAACTTCGAGGGCCAGGACGACTTCGAGGGCCAGATCCTCCACCCGGCCCGCTGGCCCGAGGACTTCTCGGCCAAGGGCAAGCGCGTGGGCGTCGTGGGCAACGGCTCCACGGGCGTGCAGCTGCTGGCCCGCATCGCGGAGGAGGCCGATCAGGTCTACGTCTTCCAGCGCACCCCGCAGTGGATCAGCCCGCGCGAGAAGTACGGGGCCCCGTTCGAGCCCGAGGTGCTCTGGCTGCTCGACAACTTCCCGGGCTACTGGAACTGGTGGCGCTACATGGCCATCGCCGCCCTGTTCGGCACCCACGGCTTCATCCTCCCCGACGAGGAGTGGGTGGCCAACGGCGGCAAGTTCAACCCGATGAACGACCAGCTGCGCGCCGACCTCACCGCGTACATCGAGAACCAGGTGAACGGCGACCCCGAGCTGATGGCGAAGCTCGTCCCCGACTACGCCCCGTTCTCGCGGCGGCCGGTGGTCGACAACGGCTGGTACAAGGCGCTCACCCGCGACAACGTCGAGCTCGTCACCGAGGGCATCGACCACATGACCCCCACCGGCATCGTCACCGCCGAGGGCAAGCTGCTCGACGTCGACGTGCTCATCACCGCCACCGGCTTCGAGGTCATGCGCTACCTCTGGCCTGCCGACTACATCGGCAAGGACGGCACGAGCATCCACGACTACTGGTCGACCGACGGCCCCCGCGCCTACCTGTCGATGATGGTCCCGAACTACCCGAACATGTTCATGCTCTACGGGCCGAACTCGCAGCCGCTCTCCGGCGGCACCGGCCTGCCGATCTGGTACGTGATCTGGTCGGCCTACGCCGCCCAGTGCATCAAGCGCCAGCTCACCGAGGGCAAGAGCGAGGTCGAGGTCAAGGTCGAGGCCTACGAGCAGTACAACAAGGACCTCGACGCCGAGGCGTCGACCCTCCTGCTGCTCCAGGACGAGGGTGCGCCCGACAAGAACTACTACGTGAACGAGTTCGGCCGCCTCCAGGTCAACGCCCCCTGGTACGGCCCCGAGTTCCACCGTCTCTGCACCGAGATCAACTGGGACGACCTCGAGCTCCGCTGAGCGGACCTCGTCGCCCCACCTCCGTCACCCGGCTCCGGCGCCGTGCGGGCTCAGCCCCGCACGATGCCGGGGTCGAGTGCTGTCTGGAGCCGGTCGATCAGTGAGCCGTAGCGGCGCTGCACCTCGCCGGCGAGGTCGTCCTCGTCGGCGATGATCGTGAAGGTCTCGAGCATGTCGTCGGTGACGGCCTCGCCCATGGCGGCCCAGTCGCCCTCCTTCGAGCGGCGGGTGAGCTCCTCGCCGATGCCCTCCCAGCCGTGGTGCTGGAGGACGCCCCGGTAGGCGGGGGTCGAGCCGTAGAACGACAGCGTCGTGCGGGCGCCGGCGATGCGGGCGTCGAGGTCGGGGCCCTTCACCACCGCCATCAGCGGCAGGCTCACCTCGATGTCGGCGCGGGTGCGACCGGCGGCGGCGAGGCCGGCCTCGAGGTTGGGCACGGTGACGTCGCGGAAGTAGTCGGGCGTGGTGAAGCCGTGGGAGAAGAACCCGTCGGCCACCTCACCCGCCACCCGGGTCATGGCCGGTCCGACGCCGGCGAGGAACACGCGCGGCGTGCCGAACGGGTTCGGGCCGTGGTCGAACATCGGGGTCATGAGGGTGTGGCTGTAGAACTCGCCCTCGAAGTGCAGCGGGGTGCCCTCGTCCCACGCCGCCCAGATGGCCCTCATGGCGGCGATGAACTCGCGCATGCGGGCCGCGGGCTGCGACCACGGCATCGAGAACCGGCGGGTGACGTGGGCCTTGATCTGGCTGCCGAGGCCCAGCACGAAGCGGCCCTCCGACAGGCGGTGCAGGTCGGAGGTGGTCACCGCCACTGTCATCGGGTTGCGGGCGAACGCCACGGCGATGCCGGTGAAGAGGTCGACCCGCTCGGTGGCGGCCGCTCCGAATGCGGCGGGCAGGAACGGGTCGTGGGCGACCTCCGGGAACAGGACGCCGTCGTAGCCGCCCTGCTCGGCGGCCGCGGCCGACGGGCCGGCGGTGGCCAGCCCGTCGTTCACGATGACGTCGACCTTCACCCCTTGGACGCCTTCTTCGCCTGGTGGCGCTTGTTGGCGGCCCGGGCCTGGGCGGCCGAGCGCTTGGTGGCTCCGGTGCGGCGCTTGGCCTTGGTGGAGGAGGCCGAGGCCTTGCCCTTGCCGGCGGCGGCCTGGCGGGCGGGGGCCTTCTTGTGGCGGCGGGCGGCAGCGAGGCGCTCGGCCTTGAGGGCGTCGGCGCTGTCCTGGGCGACCTTGGCCAGGCGGGCCGAGACCCGGGCCAGCGCGTCCTCGAACGCCTCAGCCTTGCGAGCCGTCTTCGACCACGTGGCCGAGGCCTTGCCCCGACTGCGGTCCTTGCCGACCTGCCTGGCCGCGCCCCGGCGGTAGTTCTTGGCGTACTTGTCGCGGGCCCGGCGCACCCGCTGGTGGACGGCGACGAGCTCGTCCTCGTCGAGCTTGCGCAGCTTGCCGGGCTGGATCTCGCGGAGCAGCTCCTGCTCGGCCGCGTTGAGCATCGACCAGATGTCGTTCTTCATCGTCGCCTCCGTCGGGCGGGACCGGTGCCCGCGCCTGACCCCAGCCTGTCCGGTCCCGGCCCGCTCTGCACGACGGCAGAGGCATGTGCCACACCGGGGCCCGTCCCGTTCAGACCGGCGCGCGACGTGCCGAAGAACCCACGTGCTGCGACGTGTACGACGAGGTGTTGGGCTGCGCGTGGCGCTGCTGGTGGTGGTGCTGGTCCCCCTCGTGGGCTTCGCCGCGACTGCGGCATCGAGCGCGCGCCAGGCCAATCGCACGGCGACGGCGGCCGACGAGCTGCGGAGTGCCGCGTCGAGCGTCGCCACGTTCACCTCGCTCCAGGCCGCGCTCTACGTCGAGCACTTCTGGGCGGGCGCGTCCGACGCCATCCGCCAGCTCGGTGTCGACCCCTCGGCCATGGGGCCGGTGCTCGGCTACGAGCCCACGGCCGAGCTGACCGCCGCCCGCCGCCAGGTCGACGAGCGCGTCGAGACCGGTGTCGACCCCCAGCTCGACGCCCTCCTCGCCGAGGCCCGCACCGATGGCATCAGCCCCCGCGGGCAGCGAGGCCCCTACGGGCAGGCCGAGCGCCACATCGACGACCAGATCCACACGGCCCTCGACCAGCTGAACGACGCGACGTCCCGGATCGCCGGCACCGTCGATCTGTCCCAGGCCGCCGGCGTGCTGGTGGCGACGGTGGACGTGCGGCGTCAGGTGTTCCTTCTCACGGCCAACCTCTTCGG
>CAMFLJ010000074.1 GCA_945957335.1 uncultured Actinomycetes bacterium
CACTATCCTCTTCGTCGGCAGCGTCAGATGTGTATAAGAGACAGAGCTCGACCTGCCCGGCGGGACCCTCTCGCTGCCGGGCGTGCGCCTGGCCCTGTGGCTGGCCGCGCTGATCATCGTGGGCGCCGGGTTCGCCGCCATGTACTCGCTGCGGGCCGGCCAGCGCGAGCACCGGGCCGAGGCGTCGCCCCACCCGTCGCGCCACGGCAAGGGATGAGCGCCACCGCGTCGGCCGCTCCCGGGGGCTCGGCTGCCCGGGGCCGGTTCATCGCCTTCGAGGGGGGTGAGGCCTGCGGCAAGTCCACCCAGTCGTCGCGCATGGCCGAGGCGCTCGGTGCGGTGCTCACCCGCGAGCCGGGCGGAACCGACATCGGCGCCCGCGTGCGCTCGCTCGTGCTCGACCCCGCCACCGTCGGGCTGGCCCCGCGCGCCGAGGCGCTGCTGATGGCCGCCGACCGCGCCCAGCACGTGGCCGAGGTGGTCGAGCCCGCCCTGGCCGCCGGTCGCCACGTGGTCACCGACCGCTTCGCCGGGTCCTCGATCGCCTACCAGGGCTTCGGTCGAGGCCTGCCGGTCGACGACGTGCGCCGCATCTCCGAATGGGCCACCGGCGGCGTGTGGCCCGACCTCGTGATCCTCCTCGACGTGCCCGCCGAGGTGGCCGACCGGCGTCTCGGCGCGGAGCGCGACCGCATGGAGTCCGAGCCCTCCGAGTTCCACGCCGCGGTGCTCGACGGGTTCCGTTCCCAGGCCGCCGCCGAGCCCGAGCGGTGGGCCGTGGTCGACGGCACCGGCACGGTCGACGAGGTCGCCGCCGCCGTGCGCCGTCTCGTGGCGGAGCGGCTACAACTGCAGGCGTGACCGCCCCCGCCGACGTCGAGCTGCTCCCCGCCGAGGTCGCGGGCGTCGACCTGTGGGGCTCGGTGGTGGGCCAGCCCGCCGCCGTCGCCCAGCTGCGCGCCGCGGCCACGGCACCGGTGCACGCCTACCTGCTGGTGGGGCCGCGGGGGAGCGGCAAGCGGGCGCTGGCCCGGGCCTTCGCCGCCGCCCTGCTGTCGGCGTCCCGCACCGGCGACGACGCCGTGCGCCACGCCGAGCTGGCCCTGGCCGAGGCCCACCCCGACCTCACGGTGGTCGAGCGCGAGGGCGCCTCGATCAAGGTCGAGCAGGCCGACGACATCATCGCCACCGCCTCCCGGGCCTCGGTCGAGGGCGGCGGCAAGGTGATCGTGCTCGACGAGTTCCACCTCGTCCCGCCGCTGGTCGGCAACAAGCTGCTCAAGTACATCGAGGAGCCGCCGGCGGGCACGGTGTTCCTGGTCCTGGCCGACGACCTCACCCCCGACCTCGTCACCATCGCCAGCCGGTGCGTGCGCGTCGACCTCGGGTCGGTGCCGGTCGACACCATCGTCGAGGCGCTGGTGGCTGAGGGCGTGGCCATCGACCGGGCGTCGGAGGCCGCGGCCGTGGCCGGCGGCGACCTGGCCCGGGCCCGCCTGCTGGCCACCGACGAGCGGCTCGCCCTGCGCCGCCGGGCCTGGCACGACGTGCCCGACCGCCTCGACGGCACCGGCGCCACCGCCGTGGCCGCAGCCGACGACCTGCTGGCCATGATCGACGACGCCATGGCGCCCCTCGTCGAGGCCCAGGCGGTCGAGGCCGCCGAGCTCGAGGAGCGGGTCAAGGCCCGGGGCGAGCGCGGCTCGGGCCGCAAGCAGCTCGAGGAGAAGCACAAGCGCGAGGCCCGCCGCTACCGCACCGACGAGGTGCGGGCCGGCCTCACGGAGCTGTCGCGCCGCTACCGCGACGAGCTGGCCGCCAGCGCCCGCCCGACGGCCTCGATTCAGGCCATCGAGGCCATCGCCGAGCTGGCCCGCGAGATGGTCCGCAACCCCAACGAGCGCCTCCAGCTCGTCGCCCTGTTCCTGAAGCTCGGCGCCCTCCGCTAGCCCGATCCCGAAAGCTGGCTCACGTGGTGCGGCGGGCCGTACGAGGTGAGCCACCTTTCGCGTGTGGGCGGCGCCGTCGGGGGATGGACGGCGGGTTCAGGCGTCGGTGACGACGAGGAGGGCGAAGCCGTCGTGGCCCTTCGAGCCCACGGTCTGCACGGCGGTGCCGTCGAGGCGGGGGTCGGCGGCGGCATCGGCCAGGAAGCGCTGGACGCCGATGGCGTTCGGGTCGGTCGTCGAGGCGTCGGCCACCGCGCCGCCCCGCACCACGTTGTCGGCCACGATCACCGTGCCGGGCCGCGAGAGCTCGAGCGCCCGGGCGAGGTAGGTGGGGTACCCGCTCTTGTCGGCGTCGAGGAACACGAGGTCGAACGGCTCCTCGCCCGCCTCGACCATGGCGGCGAGGGTGTCGGCGGCCGGGCCGACGCGCACCTCCACCCGGTCGCCGAGCCCGGCCCGCTCGAGGTTGGCCCGCGCCACCGAGGCGTTGTGCTCCTCGAGCTCGAGCGACACCAGCCGGCCGTCGGCGGGCAGGCCCCGCGCCAGCCAGATCGTGGAGTAGCCGCCGAGCGTGCCGACCTCGAGCACCCGCCGGGCACCCCTCACCTGCACGAGCAGCGACAGCAGCTTCCCCTGGTTGGGGGCCACGTGGATCTCCGGCAGGCCGGCGGCCGAGCTGTCGGCGAGGGCGGCGTCGAGCACCGGATCGGGCTCGAGCAGCGTGGCCACGAGGTGCGCGTCGACGGAGTCCCAGAGGTCGTTGTCCATGCGGACAGTGTGCCGGTCAGGGCCGCGTCAGCGATCGGTCAGCAGGTCGTAACCCTCGCTGCGCGCGTCCCCTCACGGGCGCGAAACATGCCCTCCGTACGGTGTCTGACATGTTGCGAGACGAGTTCCTCCGGTCCATCCCCAAGGTCGAGCTGCACTGCCACATCGAGGGCTCGGTGCGGGCGGCGACCTTCGCCGACCAGGCGAAGAAGCACGGCATCGCCCTGCCCACCGACGACGTCGAGAAGCTCTACGACTACGAGACGATCTACGAGTTCCTCGTGATCTTCGGCATGGTGTCGTCGACCCTCCTCGACCAGGACGACTTCGCCCGCGTGGCCTACGAGGCGATGGAGGACGGCCACCGGCTCGGCAACCTGCGCTACCGCGAGATGTTCTTCAACCCCACCCTGCACACCAAGCGCGGCGTGCCCATGAAGACGGTCGTCGACGGCCTGGCCGAGGGCATCAACGCCGCTGAGGCCGACTTCGGGGTGAAGGGCCGCCTCATCGCCGACGTGTACCGACAGGACGACCCGGCCGACTGCCTCCAGATGGTGGAGGAGCTGCTCGAGGTGCTGCGGCCCGAGGTGATCGGCCTGGGGATGGACGCGGCCGAGGCGCCCGACCCGCCGGAGAAGTTCGTCGACTCGTTCCGAGCGGCGAAGGCCGGTGGCCTGCGCCTCACCAGCCACGCCTCGGAGGACGCGCCGCCGGTGAACATCACCACCTGCCTCGACCTGCTCGGCTGCGAGCGGATCGACCACGGCTACCACATCCTCTCGGACCCAGCCGTCATCCAGCGCTGCCTCGACGACGACATCCACTTCACCGTCTGCCCCACCTCGACGGCCGTGGTCTACGGCTGGCCCGACCTCACCAGCCACCCGATCATCGGGATGGTCGACGCCGGGTTGAAGTGCATGCTGAACAGCGACGACCCCACCATGTTCCACACCGACATCGGCAAGGAGTACGTCGACATGGTCCCGGCCGCGGGCTGGGGCGTGGCCAAGGTGAAGGAGCTCGTGCTCAACGGCGTCGAGGCCACCTGGCTCGACGACACCGACAAGGCGGCCATGGCGGCGGAGTTCTCGGCCGAGCTCGACCGCCTCGCCGCCGAGCTCGAGCCGGGGGAGCTGCCGGCCTGATCCCGGGATGGGAGCGCCGGGTGCCCGCGGCTACGATCGTCCCTCGCCCGCCCGGGTAGCTCAGACGGCAGAGCAGCTCACTCGTAATGAGCAGGTCAGGAGTTCGATTCTCCTCTCGGGCTCCACCTCCACGGCGCCGCCCCTCGGGGCGGCGCCGTCGCGTCCGGCCCGGTGCGGCGGTGCTCAGGCCGGCGAGGCCACGCCGGGGGCCGGGTCGGCGACCTCGAAGTTGCGGCGGACCTCGTTGGCGTAGGTGGTGCCGAGCGTCGCGCCGTGCTCCTCGAGGAAGGTGGTGAGCCGGCGCGTGCCGGCGGGCGGGCCGTCGCAGGAGGCCAGGCCCTGCATGAGGGCGTCGAGCTCGGCCGGGTGGATGGTGACGTCGCCGGTGATGCGGTCGACGATCGGCAGCAGCGGTCGGACCGCCGCCCGGGGGAGGTCGACCACCAGCGCCCGCGCGCCGGTGGCGGCACGGATGCGGCGGACGAGGTCGCCGAACTCGAAGGTCTCGGGACCACCGGCGTTGCGCACGAACGATCCCGGGTCGGCACCGAGGCGGACCATGAGCTCGGCCAGGTCCTCGACGTGGGTGGGGCGGATCGGATAGCGGCCGTCGCCGGGCACGGCGAAGACGTGGAGGTGGCGCAGCAGCCACGCCACGTTGTTGAGCAGGATCTCGTTGCCGCCGAACAGCACCGACGGGCGCACGATGGCGTGCTCCATGCCCGAGGCGAGCACGGCGGCCTCGACCATCGCCTTCCCCCGGTGGTAGCTGTGCGGCGAGGTCTCCGAGGGGTTCATGATGCTGACGTGCACCATGCGGCGGACGCCGGCGCGGCGGGCTGCGTCGACGAGGGCCAGGCTGTTGCGCACGGCGTCGTCGTGGGTGGCCGTGCCCCGTCCGAAGCGCACCCAGTAGGTGTTGTAGAAGGTGTCGACGCCCGCGAAGGCGGCGGCCATGGCGTCGGGGTCGTCGAAGCGGTAGGGGTGGGGCTCGATGGGCGCCGGCACCTGTGCCACCTCGCGGGTGAGGGTGCGCACCCGGCGGCCCTCGGCCAGCAGGTGCCGGGCGACGTAGGCGCCGGTGTAGCCGCCTGCTCCGGTGACCAGATCGGTGGGTGTCATGCGGATGCTCCTCGTTCGGGGGGACGGGTCGGGGGACGCCCCAGGTATCTCATACACACGTATGAATTGCAAGCGCGCTAGCATGTGGCCGTGGAGATCGACCCGGCCGCCCCCACCCGCGAGCGCCTCGTCGCCGCCACCGTGGACTGCCTGCGCTCCGGCGGGTTGAACGGGCTCACGAGCCGTGAGATCACCAGCCGGGCGGGCGCCAACCTGCAGGCGATCACCTACTACTTCGACTCCAAGGACGCGCTCGTCGCCGCCGCCCTGACCGAGCTGTTCGAGCGGCGCCTCGATCCGGTCCGCGCCGCGCTCGAGGGCGACGGCACCCCGTTCGAGCGCCTCTTCGCCGCCCTCGCCACCATCAAGGCCGCGTTCCCCGACGGGCGCGACGACCTGCGCACCTACGCCGACGCGATGGCGGCGTGCTCCACCAACCCCGCGCTCGCCGACTCGATCGCCGAGCTCCACGCCGGGCTGCGCCGCTACCTGGCTGCGCTCATCACCGAGATGCAGGCCGAGGGCGTCATCGCCACCTGGGTCGTGCCGGAGGCGATGGCGGGGCTGCTCGTCGCGCTGGGCGACGGCCTCACCGCCCAGGCCGCGTTCGGCGAGCCCGACATCGACGGCGTGCTCGACCAGCTCGCCCGGCTCCTCGTCGGCGCCACCGCCGGGGGCTCCGCGCCAGGAGCCTGAGCCGGCGCCGTCGCGTGCGCACGGGGCCGTGGTAGATCGGTCCGGTGCCGCCGACGCCTCCCCCCGACGCCGACGACGACCTCGCCCCTCCCGGGCGGCCCGGCCGCCTCGGCTCGCCGCCGCCCCGGCGGTGGGTCGGGCCGGTGCTCCTCGTGGTCGCCCTGGCCTGGTTGGCGGCCGCCGCCGGCTACCTCGTCGGCGTGCGCACCAGCGAGCCCGCCTTCGGAGCGGTCGATCGCGGGTTCGTGGTCGACATGAGCGACCACCACGACCAGGCGGTCCTGCTGGCCCAGCACGAGCTCGCGAACGGCAGCGACCCGGTCGCCCTCGACTTCGCCCGCGAGGTGCTGCTGCTCCAGCGCAGCGAGCTGGGCGAGATGGCGATGCTGATGGCTCAGAACGGCGTGGCCCGGCCCGACCTCGACCTCGAGCGTCCGACCATGGGCTGGATGAGCATGTCCAGCACCCTCGCGACCATGCCGGGCTGGGTCGACGCCGCCGACGTGGAGGCCCTGCGCACCAGGTCGGGCACCGACGCCGACCGGCTGTTCCTCACCCTCATGCAGCAGCACCACCTCGGTGGCGCCCACATGTCCGAGTACGCCGCGGATCGGGCCGAGAGCCCCGAGTTGCGTGCCCTGGCGGCGCGGATGGCCCGCAACCAGCGCATCGAGGTCCGCGAGTACCAGAGCGTCCTCGACCGCCTCCCGCCCTGGTCGTAGCGGCCCCGTGGCCGGTCGCCCCGTGCTACGCAGTGCGCGGCACACCGACCGAGGGGGACGACGTGGACGAGACGACCGACGACGCATGGGAGCGCGGCATCGCCCGCTACCGCGAGGTCTACGGCGAGGACGCCTTCGCCTACGAGCACGGCGAGGCCGGCCACTTCGACGTGCTCATCGAGAACGTCTTCGACGGGATCTGGAACCGGCCCGGCCTCTCCATCCCCGAACGCCGCCTGGTCACCATCGGGGTGCTCGCCGCCCAGCACCACTTCGACACCCTCGGGATCCAGTTCGAGCGGGCGATGGCCACCGGTGAGCTCGACGAGCTGCAGGTGCGGGAGCTGACGATCCACCTGGCGGCGTACATCGGCTACCCCTCGAGCTCGGGGCTGGTGGCGGCGAGCGAGGGCGCCATCGCCCGGGCCCGGAAGGCGGCCTCCGGTGAGTGAGCCCGTCGTCGCGGTGATCGGCCTGGGTCGGATGGGCGGCCCGATGGCCGACAACGCCGTCGTCGCCGGGCTCGACGTGCGGGTGTTCGACGTCGACGCCGCGGCGGTCGCGGCGCGGGTCGAGAAGGGCGCCACCGCCGCCGGGTCGGTGGCCGAGGCGGCCCGGGGAGCCGACGTGGTGAGCCTCGTCGTGTTCGACGACGCCCAGGCCCTCGAGGTCGTGGCCGGCGACGGGGGAGTGCTCGACGTGCTCGTCCCACCAGCCGTCGTGGTGGTCCACACCACCGTCACCGTCGAGACGGTGGAGGTGCTCGGTGCGGCCGCGGCCGCCAGGGGGATCGGCCTCGTCGACGCCGGGGTGAGTGGCGGCGAGCCGGGTGCCCAGGCCGGCACGCTCGTGACCATGGTCGGCGGCGACGCCGAGGCCGTGGCGACGGCGCGGCCGGTGCTCGACAGCTACAGCCGCGAGGTCGTCCACGCGGGTCCCCTCGGTGCCGGCATGGCGCTGAAGCTGGCCCGCAACGCAGTGGGCTACACGCTGATGGCGGCGGCCCACGAGGCGATGGCCCTCTCGAGCGCCGCGGGCGTCGACCTTGCCCAGCTGCGCCACGTGCTCGAGATCACCGACCTCGACTCGATGCTCTACAGCCCGTTCGGCATCGGTGGGCCCGAGCCGCTGCCGGCCGACGCCGACGAGGGGTTCCGCCGGGCGATGGTCCACACCCACAAGCTGGGTGTGAAGGACATCGCCCAGGCCCTGGCCCTGGCCGAGCGCAACGGGGTCGCGATGCCGGCGGCCGAGGCGGCGCGCGCCGAGTTCGCCGCTGTCATGCGGCTGCGGCCCGAGGACGTGGCCTGACCGCCGAGCTCAGCCCTCGGGCGGGCAGTTGTCGAGGATCTCGGCGAAGCGGGCGCGGTAGCCGTCGACCATGTCGGTGCTGGGGATCACCCAGAACCGGCCGGTGAGGACGGCGTCGACGACCTCGTCGGCCACCACGGAGGGCTCGAACCCGGTGGGGGCGGTCAGCGTGTCGGCGACGGCCACGCGCATGCCCTCGCCGGCCTCGGTGCGGGCCTCGGGGGCGATGGTGGCGGGCCGGTTGCGGTCGGACTCGGCCACCCTCGTGTTGGTCGAGCCCGGGCACACCACCGAGACGCCGATCGGCTCGCCGGTGAAGCCGAGCTCCTGGCGCAGGGTCTCGGAGATCGACACCACGCCGACCTTCGACACGGCGTAGGGGCCGATGAAGGGCAGCCCGCTCATCAGGCCGGCCACGGACGAGACGTTGACGACGTGGCCGGGGGTGCCCTGGGCCTTCATCACCGGCACGAACGTGGCGACCCCGTGGATGACGCCCCACAGGTTCACGCCGAGGACCCAACGCCAGTCGTCGATGGTCTGGTCGGCGAGCAGGTTGAACGTGCTCACGCCGGCGTTGTTGACGATGACGTCGACCCGGCCGTGGCGGTCGAGCACGGCGTCGCGGAGCGCCTCGACCGAGGCGAGGTCGGCCACGTCGGTGGGCACCGCGAGTGTGCCCTCGGGGAGGGTGGCGAGCGCGTCGGCGAAGGCGTCGGCCTCGATGTCGGCGATGACGGGCACCGCGCCGCGGGCGGCCACGGCCCGGGCGATGGCCAGCCCGATGCCGCTGGCACCGCCGGTGACCACCACGACCTTGTCCTCGAGCGTGTCCATCGTCCCCCTCCTCACGGCGGTTGCCGGCGCCCCCGCGCGTCGTTAGATTACACCGTTACCGAATGAGGGGGAGGCCGGTCGTGGAGAGCTCGCCGGCGACGTCGGTCGCCAAGGTGATGGAGGGGCCCGGCCAGGTGCTCACCACGGTCGAGCGGGCCGTGCCCGAGCCCGGCCCCGGCGAGGTCGTGGTTCGCGTGCGCGCCTCGAGCCTCAACTTCCACGACCGCGTGAACCTCATGGGCCTCATCGACGGCCCCTGGCCGCGGGTGCCGCTGTCCGATGCCGCCGGGGAGGTCGTGGCGGTGGGCGTGGGCGTCGCCGACCTGGCGGTCGGCGACCGCGTGATCAGCGCGTTCCACCCGCTCTGGCTCGACGGCCCGCCCACTCGGGAGGCCAAGAGCGAGTGCCCGGGCGACACCTCCGACGGCTGGCTCCGCCAGCACGTGTGCGCCCCGGCCGCGACCCTCACCCGTGCGCCCTCCCACCTCTCCGACGTCGAGGCCGCCAGCCTGGTGTGCGCGGGGGTCACGGCCTGGAGCTCGCTCGAGCTCGGCCCCGACGGCATGGTCGGCCTCGGCGACGTCGTGGTCACCCTCGGCACCGGTGGCGTGTCGCTCTTCGTCGTGCAGCTGGCCAAGGCGCTGGGAGCCACCGTCGTGCTCACCTCGTCGTCCGACGCCAAGCTCGACGTGGGCCGTTCGCTCGGAGCCGACCACGGCATCAACTACGCGACCACCCCCGAGTGGGACCGGGAGGTGCGCGAGCTCACGGGTCGGCGGGGAGCCGACCTCGTGGTCGACCTGGCCGGCTCCACCCTCGCCCGCTCGGTCGGCGCGACCCGCATGGGCGGCACGGTCGTGGTGGCCGGCGTGCTCGGCGGCTTCGGTCCGGCCGAGATCCCGGTCTCCCGCGTCATGACCCAGAACATCCGCCTCAACGGCGTCACCGTCGGCAGCGTGGCCGCCCACCGGGCGCTCGCCGCCTTCGTCGAGGAGCACGCGATCGTCCCCCACGTCAGCCACACCTTCGGCTGGGACGACGTCGACGAGGCGCTGCGGGTGCTCGACGCCGACGAGCACGTCGGCAAGATCGGCATCACCGTCCCCTGACGGCCTGCCGTCACGGACGCACCACCGAGGAGAGGAAGGGGACCACCGATGGCGTGGGACTTCGAGACCGAGCCCGAGTTCCAGGAGCAGCTCGACTGGATGCGCGAGTTCATCGACACCGAGATCGTGCCGCTCGAGCCGATCCTCGACGAGCTGCCTCGCGACGAGTGGAACGCGGTGCGCGACCACCTGCGCCAGAAGGTGAAGGACCGCGGCCTGTGGGGCGCGTTCCTCGACCCGAAGCTCGGTGGGCAGGGCTTCGGCCAGCTCAAGCTGGCCCTGATGTCCGAGCAGATCGGCCGCTCGATGGTGTCGATGGTGATCTTCGGCGTGCAGGCCCCCGACAGCGGGAACATGGAGCTGCTCGCCAACGGCGCCACCGACGAGCAGAAGGAGCGGTGGCTGTGGCCGAACCTGCGCGGTGAGATCACCAGCGCGTTCGCCCTCACCGAGCCGTTCAACGCGGGGGCCGACCCCACGAAGATCAGCACCAGCGCGTTCCTCGACGGCGACGAGTGGGTGCTGAACGGCCACAAGTGGTTCATCACCAACGCCTCGTCGGCCGACATCACGCTCGTGTTCGCCGAGACCAACCCCGAGCACCGGCCCCACAAGCACGCGTCGATCATCGTGGTTCCGGCCGGCACGCCCGGCATGGACGTCGTGCGCGACGTCGGCACCATGAGCCACCCGAAGCCCGAGTACGGCCGGCCCGGCGGCCACGCCGAGGTGGTCTTCACCGACTGCCGGGTGCCCGCCGACCACCTCATCGGCAACCCGGGCGACGGGTTCGTGCTGGCTCAGAAGCGCCTCGGCGGCGGCCGCATCCACCACTCGATGCGCTGGCTCGGCCAGGCCCAGCGATCGTTCGAGATCATGTGCGAGCGAGCCGTGTCGCGCGAGTCGCACGGCAAGCTGCTCGCCCAGCACCAGATGATCCAGGACTACGTGGCCCTGTCGCACATGGAGCTCGAGTCGGCCCGGCTGGTCTGCTTCCAGACCGCCTGGAAGATGGACCGCCACGGCGCGTCGGCCGTGCGCGCCGAGCTCGGGATGGTGAAGGCGCTGACCTCGAAGACGGTGCTCGCCGTGCTCGACCGCACCATCCAGGTGTGCGGCGCGCTCGGCTACTCGAGCGACCTGCCGGTGGAGGGCTGGTACCGCGGCACCCGCTTCGGGCCGATCGGTGACGGGCCCGACGAGCTCCACAAGTCGGTGCTCGCCCGCACCCTGTTGAAGGGCTACAAGCCGGTCGAGGGGTGGCCCAGCGAGCACATCCCGTCGCGGCGGCCCGCGGCCGAGGCCAAGTGGGCCTCGCTCAAGGCCGAGGCGGGCGTGGCGTGAGCGCGGCACCCACCCCCGAGGCGCCCGACACCACCGCGCTCGCCGCGTTCTGCGACGGGGTGGTCGGCGACCACCTGCCGATCGAGGTCGTGCGCATGCGCGGCGGCGGCTCGTGCGAGGTGTTCTCCGTCGACCGGGGCGACGCCCGTTGGGTGCTGCGCCGGGCGCCCCGCCGGGCCAACACGTCGCGCGCCCACGACGTGCTGCGCGAGTTCCGCATCCTCGACGCCATCAAGGACGAGCCAGTGCGCATCGCCCGGCCCGTCGCCGCCTGCGACGACCCCGACGTGTTCGGCTCGGCCTTCTACCTGATGGAGCGGATCGACGGCGTGCCGGTGCGCATGAACGTGCCCGAGGGGTGGGCCGCCGCGCCCGAGACCCACGGGCAGGCCACCGTCGACCTGTGCGACGCGCTGGTCGAGATCGGCGCGGTCGACTGGCAGGCGTGCGGGCTCGGCGACATGGGCCACGAGCCCGGCTACCTCGGCCGCCAGATCGACCGGTGGCTCTCGCAGCTCGCCTCCTACGACGGCCGCGAGCTGCCGGCGGCCCACGAGGTGGGCGAGTGGCTGCGCGAGCGGCTGCCCACCGAGCAGCCCCAGGCCCTCTGCCACGGCGACTACAAGCTCGACAACGCCCTGTTCTCCCTCGACCTCCCGCCACGGGTGCTCGCGGTCGTCGACTGGGAGATGGCGTCGATCGGCGACCCGCTCGTCGACCTGTGCTGGATGCTGGTGTTCCATCCCGGCGAGGGCGGCCTCAGCCCGCTCGGCGTGAGTGGCGAGCCGAGGCTCGACACCTCGTCGGTGCCGTCGTGCGACGAGATCGTGGCCCGCTACGGCGAGCGCTCCGGCCGCGACCTGTCGGCCATCGACTGGTACCACGTGTTCGCCCGCTGGAAGCTCGGCATCGTGCTCGAGGGCAGCTTCGCCAAGTGGCAGAAGGGCCTCTCCGACAACCCGATGCACGAGTACTTCGGGCCCCAGACCGACAAGGCCCTGGCCAACGCGCTCGACATCGTGCGCGGGCCGGCCGAGAGGAGGCAGTGATGGTCCCGTCGTTCAGGCTCGACGGCTAGGTCGCCGTCGTCACCGGTGGCAGCAAGGGCCTCGGCCGGGCCATGGCGCTCGGCTTCGCCGAGTCCGGCGCCGACGTCGTGGTCTCGAGCCGCAAGCTCGACGAGTGCGAGAAGGTGGCGGAGGAGGTGCGTGCCCTCGGCCGCCGGGCGCTCGCCGTGTCGTGCCACGTCGGCGACTGGGACCAGTGCGCCGAGCTCGTCGACGCCGCGGTGGCGGAGTTCGGGCGCATCGACGTGCTCGTCAACAACGCCGGCATCGCGCCGGTGCCGCCCTCGCTCGTGGGCGTCACCGAGGAGCTCTACACCAAGACGATGGACGTGAACTTCAAGGGCCCGATGCGCCTCAGCGGCCTGGCCGCCGAGCACATGGCCCCGGGGAGCACGATCATCAACATCAGCTCGAAGGCGTCGCTGCGGCCGAGCCCGTTCACGATGGTCTACGCCGCGGCCAAGGCCGCCCAGAACGTGCTCACCAAGGCCGCCGCGCAGGAGCTGGGCCCGCGCGGCATCCGGGTGAACAGCATCGTCTGCGGCATGTTCCACACCGACAGCTTCCACAAGGCGGCGCCCACCGACGAGGCCCAGGCCTTCGCCTCCAAGGGCGTGTCGCTGGGTCGCATCGGCGACCCGGAGGAGATCGTGGGCACTGCGCTCTACCTGGCGAGCGACGCGTCGTCCTACCTCACCGGCGAGCTGATCCTGCTCGACGGCGGCGGCAGCTGATGGCGGGGCGCACGGCCACCGACCTCGACGCCGAGGAGGTCGTCGACGCGGCGATCGCCATCCTCACCGAGGAGGGGCTGGCCGCGGTGAGCATGCGCAGCGTCGGCTCCCGGCTCGGCGTGTCGCCGGTGCCCCTCTACAGCCGGGTCGGCAACAAGGACGCGCTCCTCTCGGCCATGGCCGAGCGGCTGATGGCCGGCGTGGCGCCCGAGGTCGAGCCGCAGGAGGCGTGGCGCGATTACGCCCTCCGGTGGGCGGCCGCGCTGCGCGAGCGCTTCGCCGCCACCGCCGAGCTGCGCCTGGTGCTGGGCAGCCCCCGTGCTCCGTTCGTCGAGGCCACCCGCCCGTTCGTGGCGGTCCTCCGGGAGCAGGGCTTCGAGCGCGACGAGGCGGTGCAGGCCTGTCGCCTCCTGCTCTGGGCGGTCTCGGGGTTCGCCACCGTCGAGGGGGGAGCGGCGCGCGATCGCGTCGCCCCGGGGGCCCGCCGTGGTCGGCGCCCCGGCGGTGACCCCGCAGGCGTCAGCCCCGGTGAGGCCGACGAGCTCTTCGCCCTGCAGGTCCGCTACGTGCTCGACGGCATCGCCCGCGACCACGCAGACGGTGGGGCGACCCGATGAGCGGCGCCGCCGCCGACGCGGTGCCCGTGACCGGCCCGCCGCTGCACGGGGTCCGCGTGATCGAGCTCGGCGCCTGGGTGGCGGGCCCGGCGGCCGGCGCGATCCTCGCCGACTGGGGTGCCGACGTCGTGAAGGTCGAGCCCGTCACCGGCGACCCCATCCGGCTCTCCGCGGCGATCGGGCCCGACGGGGTCAACC
>CAMFLJ010000075.1 GCA_945957335.1 uncultured Actinomycetes bacterium
CCCACACTATCCTCTTCGTCGGCAGCGTCAGATGTGTATAAGAGACAGGCCTCGGGCAGGCCGAGGTAGAGGCCGATGGCGACGAGCAGGGCGACCGACGCCGGCCAGCGCGGCTCGTTGTAGGTGTCGTCGGCGCCCGAAGGCGCGGAGGAGGCCTCGTCGGCGGGCACGTCGGCCACGGGCGCAGGGTACGGCAGCACCTCGCGGCGGCCGGGGACCGTCGACGGGCGTCGGCGCCGGCGTTCCGGGCGGCCCCCACCCGCGGGTACCGTGTCGGTTCCTCGCGGGTGTAGCTCAATGGCTAGAGCCCCTGCCTTCCAAGCAGGCTATGCGGGTTCGATTCCCGTCACCCGCTCCACTCGCCTCCGCCGCGCCGCCTACGGCCGCGCGAACGACGCCCGTGCCGCGTCGGGGTCCCACGAGCCGTCGTAGGCCACCAGGGTCTGCAGCTCGTCGTCGTGCGGGCCGAAAACCTGCGGGCGCCGGGCCGGGTACGCCACGACACCGTGGATCTCCCTGCCGGTGCCCTCGATGGCGAGGCGATGGACGACCTCGCCCGACCGGGTGTCGACGACCCACAGGCCCTGCTCCGGGCGGGCGTCCCGCTCGGCCAGCTGGTCGCCGATCGGCAGGCCCTCCACCAGCGCGTCCGACCGGGAGGCCGAGCCACCGACCACGGCGTAGGGACCGACGAAGGCCAGGCCCCGGAGGAGGGTCGGGAGCCCGACCACCGGGACCACCGAGTCGTCGTCGTCGATCACGCAGAGCTCACCCGTCCCCGAGTGCGTGAACCAGAGCCGCCCGTCGTGCCAGCGCGGCGATGTCGGCACCGCGAGGCCGTTGGCCACGACCTCGTCGGTGACCACGTCGACCACCGCTCCCCCGGTGGCCCGACCCTCGCGCCACGGCACCTCGCCGTCGCCGCAGCCGAAGAGCGTCACCGTCGCGGCGACGCCGTCGCGCACGCCGACGCCCGAGACCGGGCTGCGCTCCTCGGGTCGCAGCGCGCCGACCCAGCGGGGCATCCACAGCGGGCGGAACGACAAGCCGTCGATCGTCGTCGCCAGGCACGAGAAGCGCGGGCTGGCCATCACCACCGAGCCGTCGGCAAGCAGGCCGATGTCGATGATCCCGGCGCCACCGGTCACCACGCCGCGGTAGGGCAGCAGCACGGCGTCGTGCCCGGCGTCGGTCGTGGTCCCGGCCGCCAGCCCGTCGTCGTAGGTCCAGACCTGGTACGGGTTCGAGAGCACCAGGCGGCGACCCTCGACGGCCAGCCCACCGACCATCGGCATGGTGACCGGGTCGACGCGGAGCTCGTCGCCGTGGCGACCCACCACCATCAGGTTCTCGGCCCGCCCGAAGATCAGCGACACCTCGTGCTCGGCGAGCCAGCCCGCGAATCCCTCGCTGGCCTCGACCTCGAAGTTCTCGAGCCGGACCAGCCCGACGCTCACGGCGCCACCGCCGCGACGTCGACCTCGCTCGCCTCGGCCGTCGGCTCCTCCACCGCCGGCCGCCAGGCGCTGTCGTCGTCCCTGGAGATCGACGCCGAGGCGTAGAAGACGGCCGTGCGGATGTCGTCGGCCACGAGCCCGAGGGCCATCGGGCGCTTGACGCCCGGGATGGCGGCGACGTCGAAGAGCTCCCGCATCGGGCCGTCGACGAAGAGCCACTCGACGACCTTGCCGGTGGCCAGCTCGATGACGAAGAGCCCCAGGCGCGGCTTGAGGTTGGCCTTCGCCAGCGCGTCGTCGAGCGGGAGCCCGGAGTAGAGGTCGCCCTCGCGGGGACGGGACGAGCCGACGACGGCGTACCCGTCGAGGAAGCACAGGCCCCGCAGGAAGCCCGGCGCGAACGCGATCTCCTCGACCTCACCGGTGGCCGGGTCGACCCGGCAGAGGTTGCCGGAGCCCGAGTTGCAGCACCACAGCTCGCCGTCGCGCAGGCGCGGTGAGTGCGGCATGGAGAAGCCCCGGGCCACGACCTCACCGGACGGCACCTCGGCGATGACACCGCCCCCGTTGCGCCGGTCGCGCCACGACTCCATGCCGCCGGTGTCGCTGACGCTCGACACGTAGGCGCGGCCGCTCCCGTCCCGCGCGTAGCCGTTGAGGTGGCAGCGGTCGCCCTGCTCGAAGCGCTCGAGCCACGGTGGCTGCCAGACCGGCTCGAAGCTCACCCGGTCGCTGGGCCGGGCCAGGCACCCGAACCGGGTGGCCACGAACACGACGTCGCCGTCGTCGTCGACGGTGACGTCGTGGGTGTTGAGGTAGCCGGTGGTGTGGGCCCGCAGGGGGACGAAGCACCGATCGAACCCCTCGGCCGCCGCCTCGTCGCCGACGGGCACCGAGTCCATCCGCCAGAGGTGGGTGCGGGTGCCGAGCCAGACGTGCTCGCTGCCCTGCACGGCGACGCCCATCGCCTTGTCGAAGGTCCGCTCGAACACGCCCAGGGCACCGTCGGGCCGCACCCCGACGAAGAAGACCTTCGACGGCGGGGTGGCGAAGGTGAGGCTGGCGTCGCGAGCGTCGAGCCAGGCCGCGAAGCCGGGCGACGCGGTGAGGGACAACCCTGCGCTCTGCGGTGCCTCGTCGTCGGCCATCGGGCGCAGAGACTAGGCCCCGCGCCGTGCGCTGCCGGGAGCCGCCAGGGACCGCAGAGGGTGCCTCCCGACAAACACGCTCCGTGAACCAGTACTCGGCTAATGTTCCGCCCACGTGCGCGGCGAGCGCACGGCCCCCTTGACCAGCACGAGGACTCCATGAGCCACATCGGTGACAACAACGGCCTCCCCGGCCTCGATCGCCGCTTGACGACGCCCACCTCCGAGCGTTGGGGCAGCCGCCTGACCCGCCGCCGCCTCGCGCCCGCCATCGCGGTCGCCGCCCTCGGCAGCGTGCTGGTCGCCGCACCGGTCGCGGCCCAGGTCGTCGACGCCAGCCCCTCGACCACCGACACCACGGCCCCCGGCACGTCGACCACCGACACCACCACGCCGGACACGACTGCGCCGGACAGCACCACGACCACCACCGCCGACCCCTTCGACGCCGGCGTGCCCGTCACCGACGTCACCGGTGACTCCACCACCACGGTGCCCAACCCGTCGACCATGAAGATCGAGGGCGGCAAGGTCAAGGACGTCCGCGGTGACGGCCTCAACAAGATCCAGGCCACCGGCTCGCAGCAGCTCATCGGCGGCAAGGTGAGGTTCTACGTCAACACCGACATCACCTTCCAGACCACGAGCTCGGCCAGCGCCGCCATGTCGGAGGCCTCCTACACGGCCGCGACCAACGCCACGACGCTCAACGGCGGCACCGTGGCCACCACGCTCGAGGACGCCTTCGACGGCTACAACTCGCTCTGCGTCGACGTGAGCAACGGCACGGGCAACTGCGAGACCGGCAACGCCAACTACGAGATCTACACCCAGCAGGGTCCGGCCACGCTGGCCTGCTCGAACCGGGCAGTGGTGTTCCCGGACGCCGAGTTCGACACCCTCGGGGTCAGCCGCCAGGTCTACGTGCCCACCGGGTCGAGCTGGGCCCGCTGGCTCAACACCTTCACCAACGCCGGCGGCTCGCCGGTGACCTTCCGGGCCGCCATCGCCAACAACCTGGGCTCGGACTCCAACACGATCCTGACCTCGGGCACCACGCCCGGTGCCGGCTCGACCTGGTTCGGCTCGATGCAGAACTACTCGGTCACCACGTCGAGCGACCCGCGCCTCGGTCACGTGCTCGGCCAGACCGGCGCCCCGCTGCAGACCAACGACGTCCACTTCGCGAACGGCGACGACAACCCGTACTGGGGCTACAGCATCACGCTGCAGCCGGGCCAGACCATGTCGTTCCTGAACTACGTGAGCGTGCAGGCCACCAAGTCGGGCGCCAACACCACCGCCGCTGCGCTGGCGGCGGGCACGGTCACCGGCCAGTTCGACTGCCTGTCGGACACGCAGAAGGCCCAGGTCATGAACTTCACGGCCCAGGCCCCGCCGCCCACCACGACCACCACCACCGAGCCGCCCACCACCGAGGCTCCGACCACGGAGGCCCCGGCGGTCGAGGCCACGGGCACGCTGCCCTACACCGGTGCGGGTGAGGAGCTCCTGCCTCTGGCCGGGGCCGGTGCCCTCGTCGCCGGTGCCGGTGCGGTCGTGGCCGGCGCCACGCGCCGCCGCATCCGTCGTCCCGGTTGGCGCCACCGCCGCTGACCCCCGGGTCACCTGCTGCTCGACCGGTGCCGGCCCCCAGGGGCCGGCACCGTCGCGTCCGGGCCCGGACCGGGCACACTCCTGCGATGCCGTCCGCCGCCGATCCCGACCCCCGCCTCGAGCTGGCCCTGGCCGTCGTGGGGTACCAGTGGGCCCTGCGACCCGAGGAGTACACCGGCGACGACCCGATCGCCGCCCTCGAGCAGCTGCAGGCGGTGGCGTGCACGTTCCCCGACGAGCAGCGCCCCCTCGCCGAGGCGTACCCGCACGTCGCCCGCCTGGCCGCGCTGAGCCTGAAGGTGCTGGCCCTCCTCGGTGACCCCGACGAGGTCGACGGCCTGAAGGGGTTCGAGGGGTTCGGCTACTGGCGCGAGTCGCGCTGAGCCGCGTCGTCGGCCGCCTCGTGGGGCCGCAGGTCGAGCGCGTCGGCCAGGCGCAGGTCGCGCTCGAGGCGCCAGCGGGTGCCCGCCACCACCGCCACGATGCCGAGGCTGGCGGCGGCCGCCGCGCACAGGGCGGCGACCCACCCCAGCGCGTCGCCCCAGAGCAGCACCCCGCCCGCCGCGGTGCCCAGGGCGGTGACCTGCGAGCTGGCGGCCACCGCGGGCACACCGGCGGCGGGGAGCGCGGCGGTGCGCCACACCCGCCCGATGGTGCCGAGGGTGGCCACGACGAGGGCGGCGACGGCGGCCGAGGCGAGGGTGGAGACCCCCGAGCGCGCCTCGGTGACGACCGCGAACGGGGCCAGGGCCGCAGCAGCGACGACCATCGTGCCGGTGACGATGGCGGTTGCGTCGGTGCCCTCCTCGACCGCGAGCTGGGCGAAGCGCATCGAGAGCACCTCGAGGGCGACGAAGCCGACGGCCACGGCGATGGCGATGACCCCGACGTGGGTGTGCTCGTCGGAGCCGAGCGCGGCGTGCACGATGCCGATGGCGGCGGCGACCGACGAGCCGACGGCCGCCAGCGCGGCGCGGCCGCCGACGCGGTCGCGGACCAGGATCGCCACCGCCGGGGTGCAGGCCAGGGCGAGGCCGGCGACGGGGCCGTCGAGCGTGCGGAACATCGTGCCGGCGGCCACCATGCCGGCCGCGGCCGAGACCACGGCGGCGATGCCCATGCGGCTGCCGAGGGCCTGGCGCCAGCGGGGCAGCCCGCGCCGACGGCCGATCATCCAGGCGATGCCCGAGCCGAGCGCGGCCCGGACGAAGACGATGACCACGGTGGAGCCGGCGCCGTAGCGCCAGGCCACGTTGCAGATGGCGAACAGCACGGCGGCGCCGATGACGTCGACGACCGCCCGACGCTCGGAGCGGACGAGCGCGCCGGGGTCGACGTCGGCGTGCTCGGCGGTGGTCACCGGGCCAGTATCGGCCACGGAGGCGGGCGGCGCGAACGAGTTCCCGTCGGATCCCTGGTCAGCCAGCCCGGACCGGGCTACTCTTTCCTTTAAGACAGCCGTCTCAGTTCTCCGACTGCGAGACTGGGCCCGCTCGTCGGTCGTTCCGGCGCAGCACCGATCCCACGGGGGGACAGATGACCACCACCGAGACCGCGCACTCCGACATCCTCGCCACCAAGGACCCGAGCGAGCGCCTCGGCGTCCGCCGGCGCACCGACTCGGCCCTCGAGGTCGGCCCGGTCGACCACCTTGCCGACGAGCGGGCCCGCCTCGCCGCCCTCGAGTGGGAGCACTTCGACGCCACCATGCTCGCCTCCACCCTCGGGGCCGAGATCACCGGTGTCGACCTCACGACCGACCTCGACGACGCCGTCATCGCCGAGCTCGCCCGGGCCCTCGCCGACTACAAGGTCATCTTCTTCCGCGACCAGCCCGTGACCTCCGAGCAGCACGTCGCGTTCGCCTCCCGCTTCGGCGAGCTCGAGATCCACCCGTTCATCCCCTCGAACACCGGCATCCCCGAGCTGGTGCGCTTCGAGAAGACCGCCGAGGTCGGCGGCTACGAGAACCTGTGGCACCACGACGTCACGTGGCGCGAGACCCCCTCGCAGGCCGCGGTGCTCCACGCCATCGAGATCCCGCCGGTCGGGGGCGACACCCTCTTCTCCGACATGGGCGCCGCCTACGACGGCCTCTCCGACGAGATGAAGGAGCGGATCGACGGCCTCACCGCCCACCACGACTTCCTGCGGGCGTTCGGCGGGCAGGTGCCGCCGGAGCGCATGGAGGAGATGCGCGAGAAGTACCCGCTGGCCGAGCACCCCGTCGTGCTCACCCACGACGTCACCGGCCGCAAGCTGCTCTACGTGAACGCCGTGTTCACCGCCGACATCGTCGGGCTCGACCCCGACGAGAGCGCCGACCTGCTGTGGGAGCTGTGCCGCCAGGCCGCCACGGTCGAGTACCAGGTGCGCTTCCGCTGGACCCCTGACGCCATCGCCTTCTGGGACAACCGTGCCGTGCAGCACTACGCCTCGAGCGACTACTGGCCCCAGCGACGGGTCATGGAGCGCGCCAGCATCGTCGGGGCCCGACCGCACGCCTGAGCCCACTCCCCCGCCGCCTCGACGGGCGGTGGGGGTCAGGCGCCGTGGGCGACGGCCTCGGCGCTCACGACCTGCTCGTGGGCCTCGGCCATGCGGGCGCGCACCTTGCGCCCCGGGATCAGGGCCACGGCCACGAAGCCCACGACCATGAACGGCACCGCCACGCGGAACGCGGTGGCCAGGCTGGTGGCGAACGCGTCGTGGAGCTGGGCCTGCACCTCGGGCGCGAGCGCCGCGATCTTCTGCGGCGCGCCCTGGATCTCCGAGGTCGGGAACCCGGGCAGGCGCTGGTCGACCTCCGAGGTCAGCGAGCTGGTGAACGCGCTGCCCAGCACGGCGACGCCGAGCGAGCTGCCGAGCACCCGGAACAGCATCACCGTCGAGGTGGCGACCCCGATGTCGCGCACCGACGACGAGCGCTGCACGACGTAGAGCAGCGTCTGCATGACGAAGCCCACGCCGACGCCGGCCACCATCGCGAAGGCCATGACCTCGGCCGCCGACGTGGTGGCGGTGATCGTGCCGAGCAGGCCGTAGCCGGCGCCGAGGAACACCATGCCGACCAGGGGCAGGGCCTTGTAGCCACCGATGCGGTCGGTGATCTGGCCCGCCGCCAGCGTCGAGACCGCACAGGTGAAGGCGAACGGGGCGAGCAGCAGGCCCGAGCGCGACGCGTCGACGCCCGCCACCGCCTGGAAGAACACCGGCGGGTAGATGATCCCGCAGGTGAAGCCCACCCCGGCCACCAGGTTGGCGAACGTGCACAGCGAGGTGATGCGGGTCGAGAGGATGCGCAACGGCAGGAGGGGCTCGGCCACCCGCCGCTCCCACACCACGAACAGGGCGATGGCCACCACGAACGCGGCGAGCAGGCCCAGCGTGCGCGGTGAGGTCCACGGCGCGTCGGACCCGGTGTGGCTCAGCGCCAGCAGCAGGCAGGTCACCCCGCCGCCGAGCAGCAGCGCCCCGAGGACGTCGATGCGGTGCTTGATGATCACCGCCTGTGCGGGCTGGTAGATCAGCGCGATCAGGCAGAGCACCCCGAGGGGCACGTTGATGTAGAACGCCCACCGCCACGACAGGTGGTCGACGAACAGCCCGCCCACGAAGGGGCCGAGCACGCTCGTGGCGGCGAACACGAGGCCCGTGTAGCCGAGGTACCGGCCCAGCTTCTCCGACGGCACCAGGTCGGCCACCAGCGCCATGCCGAGCCCGGTGATGCCACCGGCGCCCACACCCTGCATGCCGCGGCACACGATCAGCATCGCCATCGAGGTGGAGAGGCCGCACAGCGCCGAGCCGAGCAGGAACGTGCAGATGGCGATGATGAACATCCGCTTGCGGCGGTAGATGTCGCCGAGCTTGCCGTACACCGGCATGGTCGTGACCTGGCACAGCAGGTACGCGGTGGTGAGCCACGGCAGCAGCGACAGGTCGCCGAGGTCGGCGATGATCGTCGGCGCCGCGGTGGCCACGATGGCCGCGTCGAGCCCCGACAGGGTGGTGCCGAGCAGGATCCCGAAGAAGACGAGCGCGACCTTGCGGCTCGACATGGGCGCTCGGACGGCAGGGGCGGCCTCCGGGGCCGCGTCGACGGGTGGCCCGTCGTCGCTCACGACGGGTCGGCGGGCGATGCGTTGCGGGCGGCCTTGGCCTCCCGCCGTGCCGCGTCGGCGGCGTTGACGCGCTTCATGGTGCCGAGCGGGTCGGCCTTGAACGCCTCGACCGACGCCTGGTGCCCGGCCAGGGCCTGGAACTCCGAACCGGCGCGGATGGCCGCCCGCACGCCCATGATCTCGGCCTGGCGGTGGACCATGCGCTTGTTGATCTGGGCCAGGTCGGAGGCCACGCCGGCGACGACGGCCGCCACGTCGAGCACCTCGTCGTCGAGCTGGGCCGCGGGGAACGAGCGGTTGGCCCATCCCGCAGCCACGGCCTCGGTGCCGTTCATGGCGCCGCCGGTGAGCATGATCTCCATGGCCCGGCGCATGCCCAGGAGCGGGGCGTGGTACTCGCAGTCGGGCGGGCTGGCGACGCGCACGATCGGGTAGTCGATGCGGGCGTCGTCGGCCACGTAGACGAGGTCGCAGGCCTGGGCCAGCTCGGTGGCGCCGGCGATGGCGTAGCCGTGGACCTGGGCGATGACCGGCTTGGCGAGGTCCCAGAAGTCGAACCAGTTCTGGGTGACGTGGCGGGCCCACGAGCCGTCGCCGGGGGCCGTGTGGAACGGCGGCTCGGCCATGAGGTCGCCGCCGAGGTCGTAGCCGGCGGAGAAGCAGTCGCCCCCGCCACGGATGATGGTGACCCTGACGTCGGGGTCGAGGTCGTGGGCCTCGAGGGCGGCGAGCAGCTCGGTGCGCATCGGCGTGGAGATGGCGTTGCGCTTCTCGGGGCGGTTCATCGTGATGCGGGCGACGTGCTCGAGGGGGTGGTCGACGACGATGGTCTCGTAGGTGCTCACGATGCCGCCTCCGCGGGGGTGTCACGAAGGCCGACGAGGTCGGCGACGAGCTCGAGGCCCTCGATGCTGTCGGTGCGCACGGTGAGGCCGGTGAGGCCGCTGGGCACGACCTCGCCCGACGCCCATCGCTCGCGCATGCGCTTCTCGGTGCCGAACAAGGCGCCCTCCTCGATGTACTCGTCGGGCACGGCCGCCACGGCCTCGTCCTTGCGGCCGGCGAGCCAGAGCTCCTGGATGCGGGCGGCGGCCTCGGGGAAGCCCCGGCGGGCCATGGCCGCCCGGTGGTAGTTGTGCGTGGCCGAGCCCATGCCGCCGACGTACATGGCGGTGAGCGGCTTCTTGGCGTCGATGGTGGCCCGCACGTCGTCGGTGAACTCGACGGCCAGGCCGCCGAAGATCTCGAAGTCGTCGGGGCGCCCGCCGCGGGCGGCGAAGCCCTTCTCGAGCGGCGGGCCGTAGATCGACTCGCCGTCCATGCCCCAGCCCATCGGCAGCATGCCGTCGCAGACCTCGGCGCACAGCTCGGTGTTCTTCGGGCCGCCGGCCGCGAGCCAGATCTCGACCTCGCCGGCGGGGTGCAGGATCGAGCGCAGCGGCTTGCCCTGACCGACGGCGCCCGGGCCGGTGTAGGGCAGCGGGAACTCGGGGCCGTCGTTGGTGAGCGGCTCGCGGGCGAAGACCTTGCGCATGATGGCGACGTACTCGCGCAGGCGCTGGTTCGGGCTCCCCCACGGCTGGCCGTACCAGCCCTCGACGATCTGCGGGCCCGAGACGCCGAGCCCGATGATCACACGGTTGCCACCGGCGAGGGCGTCGATGGTGAGGGCGTGCATGGCGGTGGCGGCCGGCGTGCGCGCCGCGATCTGCACGACGCCGGTGCCGAGCTTGATCCGCGAGGTGACCGCGGCGAGGTAGGCCAGCGGCGAGAGGGCGTCGGAGCCGTACGCCTCAGCGGTCCAGACCGAGTGGTAGCCGAGCTCCTCGGCCCGCCGGACCTGTTCGACCGGCACCTCCAGCGTGGCCCCCCGGTACAGCTCGAGGCCGAGTGCGAGCTTCATCGAGACATCTCCCCCTTCACCGGCGCAGTCTCCCACGCCGCGGCCGGCCCGGGGCCATCCCGGGCCGGCGCCGTGGACGGCCGGTCAGCCGCCGTAGTTCATGCCGGTGGAGCGCAGCAGGAGGGGCGTGGCGCCCTCGTCGCGCACGCCGGCCTCGACCACCTCGGCGACGATCACGGTGTGGTCGCCGCGGGCCACGGTGTCGGTGACCCGGGCCTCGAACCAGTAGGGCAGGTCGACGACGAGCGGGCTGCCGGTGGCCGGGCCGGGCTCGAAGCGGTAGCCGTTCAGCGTGTCGCCCTCGACGGTGGTCGAGCGGAAGAACGCCTTGCCGATGTCGAGCTGGTCGTCGGCCAGCACGTTCACGGCCAGCACGCCGCTGCGGCCGATGACCTCGGCGGTGTGGCTGTCGGCCTTCACGCCGATGGCGACGAGTGGCGGCTCGAACGACACCTGGGTCACCCAGTTCACGCCGGCGGCGGAGAGCTCGTCGCCGTCGGCGCTGGTGAGCACGTAGAGGCCGTAGTTGATGGCGCGCAGCGCCACCTTCTTCTGCTGCGGGTCCATGTCATCCCCCCGGGATCGTCGGATCGGCACTCAAGGTAGTGCCGCGCTCCGGCGCCCCGGCACCCGACGGGCGAGCAGCACCCCGCCGACGGCGACGAGCGCGCCGAGCAGGTAGACGGCCACGAGCCCGGCGGTGTCGGAGTCGGCGACGGCCGCCCCGACGGCCACGAGCACACCACCCACCCCGGCACCGAGCGCGGTGCCGAGCATGTCGGAGAGTTGGAGCGACGAGGTGGCCCTCCCCTCCTGCCCCTCGGCGGCCTCGGCCAGGGTGACGACCGCCAGCGGCGCGTAGGCGAGGCCGATGCCGAACCCGGCGACGGCCCAGCACCCGATGCCGACCACGGCGGGCACCGACGGCATCAGCACGAGCAGCATCGCCAGCGAGCCGAGGGCCACCGCGCCGAGGCCGAGGGCGACGAGGCGGCGAGCGCCCACCACCTCCAGCCGACGGGCCTGGATCCACGATGCCGCGGTCCACGTGAGCGTGGCCGCCGTGAGGGCGAGCCCGGCGACGGTCGTGGAGAGCCCCCGCACGGTGACCAGCGCGTAGGGCACGTAGGCGTCGCCGCAGAAGAACGCGAACGTGAGCACGCCGCGCACGAGCACGGTGGCCGGGAGGCCGGGGCGGGCGGTGAGCGTGCCCGGCGGCACGAGGCGGCGCACCGCGGGCAGCCCGAGGGCCACGCCGACCACCACCAGGGCCAGGCCCTTGAGCACCGAGCCCGAGCCGAGGCCGGCGAGCACCAGTGCCGCTCCCCCGGCCACCAGCAGCGCGCTCAGCAGGTTCGACTCGGTGGAGGGCTCGTCGGGCGCCGGGATCGTGGCCACACCGACCAGCGCCATCACGCCGATCACCGCGCACAGCGGCAGCAGCCCCAGCAGCACCCACCGCCAGCCGAGGGCCGAGCCCACGATGCCCGCCAACGCCGGACCGGCCACCGACGGCACGACCCACGCGCTCGAGATGAGGGCGAACATCGTCGGGCGCTGCTCGTGGGGGTAGCCCCGCCCGATGCAGACGTAGGAGATCGCGGGCATGGCGCCCGCCCCGAGGCCCTGCAGCGCACGGCCGAGCACCAGTACGAGCATCGACGGGGCGAGCCCGCCGACCACGAGCCCGGCCGCGAAGAGCACCAGGCCGGCGGCGAACGGCACCGCCGGGCGCATGCGATCGGCCGCGGTCCCCGCCACCACGATGCCCACGAGGTTGCCGAGGAAGAAGGCGCTGAACACCCAGCCGTAGAGCCACAGGTCGCCGAGGTCGTCCTCCACGAGGGGCATGACCGTGCCGATGGCGAGCGACTCGAACGCCACCAGGGTGACGATCAGGACCAGCCCGCCGGTGAGCATCCGACGCCCCGGCCCGAACACCCCGGGCGCGGCGGTGCCCGCGGCCTGGTCGGCCGCGGGCACCGTCTCGGAGCCTTCGCGGGGTGCGGTCACCCCGGCAGGTTAGGGCCGCGGGTGGCGACCCCGACCAGTGGTGATCAGGCCTGCGCCGCCAGCGGGCCGGCGGGGCCCTGGTAGGACGACGAGCCGAAGCCGAGCATCGGGTAGAAGATGAACGGAAGCAGCCACAGGCCGATGCCGTAGCCCGTGCTCTTGCCGAACGACTTGGCCAGGTCGATCGACAAGATGATCAGGATCACGATGTTGACGATCGGGATGTAGAGCAGGATCGACCACCACGACGGGCGGCCGCTGATCTTGGCGATCGGCCAGAAGGCGAACGGGTAGAGGCAGCCGGTGAGCCACAGCAGCGCCCACGCGCCGGACTCGCCGCCCTTCTCGAGCACCTTCCAGAACCCGATCAGCGTGATGATCGCGATGACCAGGTAGATGCCCACGGCGATGAACGCACCGGCGCCACCACCCGAGCTGGAGCTGGTGGTCTCCACGGTGACCTGAGCCAGAAACATGTGAACCCCTCCCTGAGGTCGACCCGTCGATTCGACGGCAAACGAACGCTACGGGTGGCAGCGACGCTGTTCGGGGATGGTCGGGGCTGGCCGGCCGGTGCGGTGGTGCCCCCGCCAGGAGTCGAACCCGGAACCTGCCGGGTAGAAACCGGCTGCTCTATCCAGTTGAGCTACAGGGGCGTGACCGAGAGGCTACGCGCCCGCCCGGGGGGTGCCGAGCCCTGCGGCCGCCCGATCCGTTTGGCGGCCACCCCCACCCGCTCGCCTATGCTCTCCACCCTCATGGTGGCTGTAGCTCAGCTCGGTTAGAGCGCCAGGTTGTGGCCCTGGAGGCCGGGGGTTCAAGTCCCCTCAGCCACCCCATGAACGACGGTGGTCGCCCGCTCCGGCGGGTGGCCGCCGTCGCTCGAACACCGCTCCAGCGGTGGTAGGACACCGCCTCGGCGGTGGTAGGTTGCAGGACCTGAGCGCCTCTAGCTCAATGGCAGAGCAACGGACTCTTAATCCGCAGGTTCTGGGTTCGAATCCCAGGGGGCGTACCAGAGCAGCACCAGCAAGGCCCGGGTCCCCGACCCGGGCCTTCTGCGTTGTCAGCGAGTGGCTTGTCTGGATCGTCGGGGATCGCACCAGCCGGGATTGGAGCGTCACCACTCACCCTCGCAAGGTGTGGCTC
>CAMFLJ010000076.1 GCA_945957335.1 uncultured Actinomycetes bacterium
GGCCCGGCCCGGTGCGCCCCTCGGCCTCGTCGTGGTCGGCCTTGCGGGCCACCACGTCGGCGACGGTGGTGACGGCGGCGGCGGCCACCGCCCCACCCACCAGGACCTTGGCCCACCGCCCCCGCCCCGGGGTGACCGGTTGCAGCAGCCGGCCCACGGCGAGGGGAACCAGCAGGCTGGCGACGCCCATCGACAGGCTGGCGAGGGTGTCGTCGCGCTCGTAGTCGCCGGTGCTGGGCCCCTGGCGCTCGGCCCGGCGCCTCAGCACCTGGTGCTCGATGCCCATGGTGGCGAAGAAGCCGGGGATGGCGGCGACGGTGAGGTCGGTCATGACCGGCCCGCCTCGACCACCTCGACCACCTCGTGATCGGGGCCCTTCACGACCACCACGTCGGCGTGGGCCCGGGTGGGCTCGATGCTCTCGCGCAGGTTGGGCAGGTTGATCGCCTCCCACACACCGAGGGCCATCGCCGTCACGTCGGCCTCGGACGAGTCGCGGAACGGATGCAGGTAGGCGCCGGGCACCGAGGCCGCCTCGTCGCGCAGGGCGAGCACGCGCCGCACGTACCAGCGGCGCATGTCGGGCTCGTCGGCGTCGACGTAGACCGTGAGGTCGAGGTGGGCGGCGTGGTGCAGCACGTTGACGCCCTCGAGGATCACGACCGGGGCGCGGGCGACGACGCGCCGCTCGGGCAGCACGTCGTAGAAGAGGTGGTCGTAGACGGGGACGAGGAGCTCGTCGTCGCCGGCCCGGATCGACGCGATGAAGGCGACGATGGCCTCGTCGTCGTAGCTCTCGGGGAAGCCCTTGCGGGCGAGCAGGCCCTTCTCGGCGAGCACCGCGGTGGGCTGCAGGAAGCCGTCGCTCGAGACCACCACGGTGTCGAGGCCGTGGCGGTCGGCGAGCACGGCGGCCACGGCCCCCGCGAGGGTGCTCTTGCCCACGCTCACCCCACCGGCCAGGCCGACCACGAGGCTGGCCCCGGCCCGTCCGGCGGCGCGCGCCGCCACCAGGTCGGCGACGGGGGCGAGGTCGTCACGCACGGCGGCGTCGGTCACGGGCGCGAAGGGTAGGCCCGATCGTCAGGCGAGGTCCCGCCTGGCGTAGGTGGCGAACCCGGCACCGGCCAGCACCACCCCCACCGCGACCATCACGATGGTCGCGGTCCAAGCGACGGGCTGGGCGGGGACGGTGGCGAGGTGGTGGAAGGGCGACAGCGAGACGACCCAGTCGGGCAGGTCGGCGGCGGGGCCGAGGAACCCGAGGAAGTAGGCCACCACGGCCAGCCCGGCGCTCAGCGGGAGGGCGACCTGGGGCCACACGCCGTGGAGCAGCACGGCGATCCCGGCGAACAGCACCAGGATCGACGCCGTGTTGGCGATGGCCGCGAGCGCCTGGGCGAGGGTGACGTCGGCGCCGCCCGCCACCGCGCCGGCCCACGTGGCCACGGCGCTGAGCGTGCCGGTCAGCACGACGGCGGCGAGCGAGGCGAGCACCTCGGCGCCGAGCCAGCCCGACCGTGTCATCGGCAGCGAGTGGTAGAGCTCGAGGCGGCCCTCGTTCTCGTCCTCCCAGCCGTGGTGCAGGGCGCTCGTCACCTGGAGCACGAGGATCAGCCCGATGGCGGTGGCGCCGAAGGCGACGAACTGCACCGGCGAGGTGAGGTCGCCGATGCCGTACTTGGCCGCGAACTCCTGGAACTCCTGGTTGCCGGCGATCCAGTCGGTGAACGACGCGGTGATGGCGCCGATGATCGCCCCGTAGACCACCACCCCGGCACCCCATCCGACGACGCCGCCGAGTCGCTGGCGCCAGGCGAAGGGCACGATGCCCCCGAGCAACCGGGTGCGGGCGGCCACGTGGTCGCGGTCGGCGAGCAGGCCCGAGCCGAGGTCGCGGCGTGCGTGCGCCCACGCCGCCGCCGCCACGAGCGCCACGGGCAGCAGGAGCAGGGGGACGAGCGGCAGGGGGCGGTCGCCGGCGAAGGCCCGCAGCTCCTCGACCCAGCCGAACGGCGTCAGCCACCGCAGCGCCGACAGCCCGGTCGACGCGTCGGCCAGCATCCGCACGCCGTAGAGGACGCCGATCGCACCGCCGGCGAACCCGGCGGCCCGACGGCGCTGCCCGAACAGCTGGGCGGTGAGGTCGCCCAGCCCCACACCGGCGGCCGCCAGCAGGGCGACCCCGGCACCGTAGAGGGCCGATCCGCCGACCGGCTGCCCGGCCCCGAGCAGCACCCCGGCGACCGTCGCGCCGAGCAGGGCGCAGCCCACGAACAGGACCAGCAGGTGGACGGCCACGGCCCGCGCCGACGAGACCGGCTCGGCCAGCAGGAGGTCCCAGCGACCGAGGTCCTCCTCGCCGCGCAGCACGCGCACCGTGGCCAGCGACGCCCACAAGGCGCCCACCACGCAGACGAACGTGCCGCCGCGCCACACCGCGAAGCCGCCGGCGGTCGAGACGTCGTAGGCGACGCCGTAGAGGGCCCGCACCGCAGGGTTGTCGACCAGGCCGGAGAGCGCCCCGGTGGCGCCGGCCGAGAAGGCGGCGTCGAAGCTCGCCACGATGACCTGGAACATCAGCCCTGCGCCGACGACCACCAGCACGATGCCGCGCTGCAGCTCGCGGCGGGCCAGGCGCAGGACGGCGCGGTCAGCCGTCGCCATCGTCGGTGTCCCCGTCGGCCCCGCCGTAGTACGCGAGGAAGATCTCCTCGAGCGACGCCTCGCGCGTGCGCACGGCGAGCACGTCGGCCTCGGCCAGGGCGGCCAGCAGCGGACCGGGCGCGCCGGCCAGGCGCAGCCGCACGCCCTCCGGGGTGGGCTCCACCGAGGTCACCCCGGCGACACCGGAGAGGTCGGGGGCCGGGCCGGCGAAGTCCGCCTCGATCTCGGTGCTGTGCATCGCCCGCAGCTGCTCGATCTCGCTGACCTCCACCAGGCGGCCCCGGCGCAGGATCCCCACCCGACTGCAGAGGTCCTCGACCTCGTCGAGGATGTGCGACGACAGGAACACGGTCTGGCCCCGCTCGGTGGCCTCGCGGACGCAGCGCTGGAACTCCTGCTCCATCAGCGGGTCGAGGCCCGACGTGGGCTCGTCGAGGAGCAGCACCTCGGCGCGGGTGGCGAACGCCGCGATGAGCGCGACCTTCTGGCGGTTGCCCTTCGAGTAGGTGCGCGAGCGCCGGTCCGTCTCGAGCTGGAACCGGCCCACGAGCTCGGCCCGGTAGGCCTCGTCGACCCCGCCGCGCAGACGGCCGAACAGGTCGAGGCACTCGGCGCCGGTGAGCTTGGGCCACAGGCTCACGTCGCCGGGCACGTAGGCGACGTGGTGGTGCGCCTCACGCCGCTCACCGACATCGACGCCCAGGATGCGCGCCGAGCCGGCGGTCGGTCGGATGAGGCCGAGCAGCAGGCGCAGCGTCGTCGACTTCCCAGCGCCGTTGGGGCCGAGGAACCCGAACACCTGGCCCCGGGGCACGTCGAGGGTGAGCCCGTCGAGGGCGGTCAGCTTCCCGAACCGCTTGGTCAGGCCCTCGCACTCGATGGCGGGCGCGTCGGTCATGGCCTCAACCTACGACCGCCGCCCGGCGGGCACCCGGGACCACGGGCGTACGATCACGGGGCCGGACGGCCCGTCGCCGTCGGCGACCCGGGGGGGACCGATGCTCGATCCGATGACGGCGCCGTTCGACGACCCGGCGCTCGACGAGCTGCGCCACGGGTGCCCGGTGAGCCGCACGCCCGGTGGCCAGTGGTACCTCGCCCGCTACGACGACGTCATCGGCGCGGCCAAGGACGTCGACCGCTTCGTGGCCAGCTTCCGCGAGCCCGGCGTGGTCGTGCCCGACGAGGAGCAGCTCGTCAGCGAGATCCCCGAGCCGCGCCACGGCCACGTGCGCCGCATCATCAACTCGGCCATCGCCCAGCACCGCATCGGCCGCGTCGAGCCGTACTGCACCCAGCTGTGCCACGACCTGCTCGACGGGCTGCTCGCCGCCGACGGCCCCGTCGACCTCCTGCCGGGCTACGTCACCCCCATCCCCAGCAGCGTGATCGCCCACCTGCTCGGTGCCCCGGTCGAGGACTTCCCACTGTGGGTGCGCTGGTCCGACGAGGTCGTGCAGGGCACGTACCCCACCCAGAACCGCAACGAGCGGGGCGAGGGCTTCGCCGGCGCCCACCCCGAGTTCGCCGCCTACGTCGACGGCCTCATCGCCGAGCGCCGGGCCGAGCCCCGCGACGACTTCATCACCCGGCTGCTCCAGACCGAGGTCGACGGCCGCCGCCTCACCGACACCGAGGCCCGCACCCAGCTGGTGTTCCTGTTCATCAGCGGCAACGAGACCACCCGCCACCTCGTGGCCAACCTCACGTGGACCCTCGCCGAGCGGCCCGACCTGTTCGCCGCGCTGGCCGCCGACCGATCGCTGGTGCCGGTGGCGGTCGAGGAGTCGCTGCGGCTCGACCCGCCGGTGCGGTTCCTCATGCGCAACTGCATGGCCGACACCGAGCTTCACGGCGAGCACCTGGCGCCGCCCGACAAGGTGGTGTTCGGTCTCGGCTCGGCCAACCGCGACGACGGGCACTTCGACGACCCGCACGAGTTCCGCCTCGACCGCCCCGACCCGCGCTCGCACCTGGCGTTCGGCGGCGGGCCCCACGTGTGCCCCGGGTCGAGCCTGGCCCGGCTCGAGGCCCGCGTCGCCATCGAGGTGCTCCTCGACCGGGTGTCGGCGATGGCGCCGGTGACGGCCGGCCGCTACGAGCCGGTGCCGGTGTTCTGGGCCCACGGGCCGAGCTCGGTGCTGGTCGAGCTCACCCCTTCGACGTCTGGCTGACCACCGAGCCGAGCTGGTCGACGGCGACGCACGCGTCGGCCGCCGGGCAGGCCACGCCGAGCAGCCCGGTGCTGTCGATCGATCGCGGCTTCGACCACTTCCCACCGCTCATCGCCACCGCGCCGCCGTGGTCGTCGACCGCCACGCACGTGGAGGTGTCGAGGCAGGCGATGCCGGTGAGCGGGTGGGAGCTGATGGCCCGCGGCTGCGACCACCTCGAACCGTTCAGCGTCACCACGCGCCCGGAGGCGTCGGTGGCCGCGCAGGCCCCCGCCGCGGGGCACGACACCGCGGTGAGCGGCTCGGTGTCGACCGACGCGGGTGCCGACCACGACGAGCCGTCCCAGGCGACCACCGAGCCGGCGACGTCGACGGCCACGCACGCGGTCGGGGAGGCGCACGCGATCGCGGCCAGGCCGTTGCGGTCGATCGCCGAGGGTGCCGACCACGACGAGCCCGACCAGGTCAGCACCCGGCCGCCCGAGTCGACGGCGAGGCAGGTCGTGGCGCCCGGGCAGGCGATGCCGGTGAGCCCGACGTCGTCGACCTTCGTCGAGGTGCCCCAGCTGCCGCCCTGCTGCACCAGGGCGCCGCCCGCCGAGTCGACGGCCACGCAGGTGCCTGGCTGCGGGCACGCGAGCCCGGTCAGGAACCGCGTGGGTGGGTCGATGCGCTTCGGCGGCGACCACGTGCCCGAGGTGGAGGCCATGGCGTCGCCGATCTGGGAGACCGCCTGGCACGAGCCGGCAGCCGGGCACGCCACCGCGGTGAGCGCACCCGAGTCGACGAGGGCCGGCGCGGCCCACGTCGAGCCGTCCATGACCAGGGCGTGGCCGACGCTGTCGATGGCGACGCACGACGAGGTCGAGGGGCACGACACCGAGGGCATGTCGTAGTACGAGTCGATGCGCTGGGGCGCGGCCCAGGTGCCGCCGTCGTAGGCCACGACGTTGCCCTGCAGGTCGACCGCCCGGCAGAAGGTCGAGCTCTGGCACGACACCGACACCATCTCGTTGGTGCCGTCGACGTTGACCGGCTGCGACCAGGCGCCGCCCGACCAGGTGAGCGCGTTCCCGTGCACGTCGACGGCCATGCAGAACGAGGTCGACGGGCACGACACCGAGCGCAGCTCGCTCTGGTCGATGAGCTCGGCGGTCCACGATCCGCCCTGCAGCATCACCGCGTAGTTGGCGCTGTCCACGCCGACGCAGAAGGTCGCGCTGGCGCACGACACCGAGTAGAAGGCGCCGTGGGTGTCGATCACCTGCGGGCCCGACCACGCCGAGCCGGTCCAGGTGAAGGCGTTGCCGAACACGTCGACGGCGACGCACGCCGACTGGGTGGGGCACGAGACCGACACCAGCCCGCCGGTCGGCTCGACGGCGACCGCGGCCGACCAGGTCGACCCGTCGTAGGAGAAGGCGTTGCCGTTGCCGTCGATGGCCTGGCAGAACAGCTCGGTCGGGCACGAGACGGAGAGGAGGTTGCCGGCCGGGTCGATCCGGTCGGGCGCCGACCAGCTGCCGCCGCTGTAGGTGAAGGCGTTGCCGAGCTGGTCGACGGCGTGGCAGGTGCTCGCGACGGGGCACGACACCGAGGCCATGTAGTAGCTGCCGCCGATCTGCTGCGGCGTGGCCCAGGACGTGCCCGTCATGACGATGCCCTTGCCGCGGAAGTCGACCGCCACGCACGAGGTCGGGCTGGCGCACGAGACCGCCTCGATCACGTAGTACGAGTCGATCTTCACCGGCGCCGACCACGTGCCGTTCGCGTACGACAGCGCGTTGCCGTAGGCGTCGACACCGGTGCACGACGTGGTGGTCGGGCACGACAGCGAGGTGATGTCACCGAACGGGTCGACCATCGCCGGGGCCGACCAGCTCGTGCCGTCGAAGGTCACGACGTTGCCGGGCACGTCGCTGGCCACGCAGAAGGTCGCGCTGGCGCACGCCACCGCGTGGAGCGCTGCCGTGTCGATCGCCGTGGGGGTCGACCAGGAGGTGCCGTCGTAGGCGGCGGCGTTGCCGGAGTCGTCGACGGCCATGCAGGAGCCGGCGGCCACGCACGACACCGCGTGCCACGAGCCGGAGCCGATCTGCTGGGGCGTGCCCCACGTGCCGCCCTGCTCCACCACCGCGTAGCCGGACGAGTCGACGGCGACGCACGCGGTGGTGCTCGAGCACGACACCGCGGTGAGGTAGCGGCCGCCGTCGATGGCGGTGGGCGCCGACCACGAGCCGTCCTGCTCGACGACCGCGTTTCCGGCGGTGTCGACGGCGGTGCAGGCGCCCGCGGCGGCGCACGACACGCCGGTCAGGTACGTGGTCGAGCGACCGGCGACCGGCGCCGACCACGTCGTGCCGTTCCAGGCGATGAGGTTGCCGACATTGTCGACCGCCGTGCACGACGTGGGCGTCGGGCAGGACACGGCGGTGAGGTTGCCCTGCGGGGTCTCGACGCTGACCGGCTGGGCCCAGCTGCTCGACCCGCTGCCGCCGGAACAGGCGCCCAGGAGCACGGCGAGGCCAACGCCAAGGGCCACCACGATGGCGGTCAGCAGGGCGCGGCGGGCGGGCTGGTGGGGCACCACCGCAGTGTGTGCCCCGTCGTCGCGACGCCCTAGGGCACTTGGTCGTCTCTGCGCTCGGCACCGAGAGCCATCAGACCGCTGCCTGATACCTTTCGGGTCATGGCCGCTCCCGTCGGGCTCGACCGCGACGCCGTGGTCGACGCGGCCGTGGCGGTGCTCGAGGAGCAGGGGCGCGTCGACGCCGTCACCCTCCGCCCGGTGGCCGAGCGCCTCGGTGTCCGGGTGCAGTCGCTCTACGCCCACGTCGACGGCGTGCCCGGGCTGCGGCGGGCCCTCGCCCTGCGCGGCCTCGACGCCCTGGCCGCCACCCTCACCGAGGCGGCCATCGGCCGGGCCGGTGCCGACGCGGTGGGTGCCATCGTGCGGGCCTACCTCGCCTTCGCCACCGAGCACCCCGGCCTGTGGGACGCCACCCTCGAGCCCCCCGCCGACGACCCCGAGCTGGCCGCCGCGATGGCCGCGGTCACCCGGCCCCTCGACCTGGTGCTCGCCTCGGCCGGCTTCGACGAGACCGACGCCACGCACTGGTACCGCATCGTGTTCTCCACGATCCACGGCTTCTCGGTGCTGCGCCGCGACGGCATGCTCACCCTCGACGCCGACCCCGACGACACCGTGGAGCGGATCGTGGCGATGTTCTCGCGCGAGCTCAGCCCTCGCGCGGGTCGTCGATCGCCACGGCGCTGAGCCCCGGGACCAGCGGCTGCATCATCTGCAGGGCGATGGCCTCGAGCATGGTCCGAGGCATGACGCAGTCGGCGCAGCTCGCGTCGGTCACCACCAGGCGCAGGTTGGCGGTGGTGCCGTCGACGGCCACCAGCTCCATGTCGGCGCCGTCGAGGCGGATCATCTCCTGCACCGGGGCCAGGCCGGCGGTGACCGCGGCGGCGTCGATCACGGCCGCTCCTCGCGACGGGCGGGGTCGTGCACGGCGGCGCGGTCGGCGTCGGGGTCGCGGTTGGCGGGGCGGCTGCGCGACAGGAACGCGCCCGCGTCGGCGACGATGAACTGCCCGGTGATGCAGCGGGCGAGGTCGCTGGTGAGGAACACGGCCAACCGGGCCAGCTCGTCGGGGTCGCACATCCGCCGCAGCGGGGTGGCCTCGACCAGGGCGGCCACGTGCTCGTCGTCGAAGGCGTCGCGCACGGTCTCGGTGAGCGTGGTGCCGGGGGCGATGGCCACCACCCGGATGCCCGAGGGCCCGAGCTCGACGGCCATGGTCTGGGTGAGGTGGTTGATGCCGGCCTTGGCCGCCGCGTAGGCGGCCATGAACGGCGCCGGCCGGGTGGTCTCGCCCGAGCTGACGTTCAGGATCACGCCCCCGCCCTGCTCGACCATGTGGCGGGCCTCGGCCGCACCGGCCAGGGCGGTGATCACCAGGTTCTGCTCGAGCAGGCCGCGCCAGTGGGCACCGTCGAGGGTGGTGAAGGGGCCGGGTCGGTGCTCGCCGTACATGCCGACGTTGTTGACGGCGATGTCGAGGTGCCCGAGACGGGACGCGGCCTCGTCGACCATCGCCTCGAGCGCGGCGTCGTCGCGGGCGTCGGCGATGACCGCCAGCGCGGAGCCGCCCTCGGCCTCGATCTCGGCGACGACGGAGCCGGCCTTGTCGGGGCGCACGTCGTGCACGGCGACGGTGGCACCGGCCCGCGCCAGCCAGCGGGCGATCTCGCGCCCGATGCCGGCGCCCGCGCCGGTGACGAGGGCGCCCTTGCCGGTGTGGTCGATCTCGATGGTCATCGCCGGCCGATCAGACCTGGCCGGCGACGGTGGTCGAGCCCGTGAACAGCGAGATGAGTGCGTCGGTCGACGACTCGGCCCAGCGGCCCAGCGTGTCGGCGTCGGTGCCGCCGATGGGGTGCGGCATCACCAGGAGGCGGGTGTCGGGGGCGCCGAAGCTCCTCGACAGGGTCTCGGCCACCGGTCGGAAGTTGGTGGTGGTGGTGACGACGGTGGGCTTGCCGTGGCGCTCGAGGGTGATGGCGTCGACCACGCTGTAGGCGGTGCAGCTGCCGCAGTCGGCGGCGCCGGTGATGACGACGTCGGCCTCGTCGCACACCAGGGCCAGGCGGTCCTCCGCGACGGGGATGGCAGCGTTGGCCGAGAGCCCCTGCGGGCCCTTCTTGGTGACGAGCGAGACGGTGGCGCCGGTGCGGGTGGCGAGCGCCTCGGCCAGCGCGGTCATCACCAGGTCGGCGTTGGGCTTGCCGTTGTCGAGCACGGCGATGCGCAGGCCGGACAGCGCCGCGGGCGAGGGGGCGCGGACGGCCGGCTCGGGACCGGGCGCCGAGTCGGGCAGGTAGATCTCGACGGTCATGTCGTCAGCCTCCCAGCGGCAGCGTGACGCTGCGGGTCATGCCCCACGAGGGCACCACGAGCGAGTGCTTGCCCGGGCCGCCCGAGACCACCACGCGGATGTTGTCGGCCTCGCCGGTCATGGGCAGCAGGTGGTCGTCGTCGACGGTCTTCATCCACCGGGCCCACGCCAGCTCCTGGAAGTGGCGGCGGAACACGTGGGCGGGCAGCCGGGCCCGGTCGAAGAGGTACGACGACACGTCCTTGCGGGTGAAGGCCCGCTCCGCGATCGACGCCGCGTGCTCGGGGCCGAGGACGATGAAGTACTCCCCCTGGCTGATCGGCGCGTTGTTCTGGCCCAGCGAGGTCATGGCCGAGGCGATCTTGTCGAGGATCAGCGCGGGGTCGCCGTCGGCCTCGGCGTCGTGCACGTTGTGGGGGCCCTCACCGCAGTGCACGGTGACGGCGCTGGCGGCGTCGACGCCGCGGCTGGCGGGGTAGCTCTCCCAGGGCGTGGCCTCGAGGTTCTCGGCCGCGCAGAACGTGTACTTGGCGGGCTGGCCGTGGGTGGCGGCGTCACCCGAGCCGGGCCAGGCCCCGGCGACGTGGAGCATCACCAGGCGGACGGCGCGGCCGACGGTGGCGTTGGCCCGGTTGCCGGGGCCGAAGGCACCCACGCCGGCGTTGAACCCGGCGGTGCGCACGACCTCGCCGTGGACCAGCACCATCGGCGCCACGAGGTGGGTGGTGGCGTTGACGCCGCGGATGTTGACCTCGGGCTCGGCGAGGGCGCGCAGCGCGGTGAGCACCACCGGGAAGGTCTCGGGCGGGCAGCCGGCCATCACCGCGTTCACGGCCACGACCCGGCGGGTGACGAGCCCGGCGCGCGGCTGCAGCACGAAGAGCACCTCGTCGGCGTCGCCCTCGGCGTGCTCGAGCATGGCGTCGACGCGCTCGCGGGTGGGCGCCACCACCGGCAGGCCGTCGCCCATGCCGCGCTCGGCGAGGAACTCCCACATGGCCTCAGGCGAGTCGGCCGCCAGCTCGGCCAGCTCCGGCTCGTACCGCGTGGGCACGGTGGTCGGGACGTCGGTCATCTGCTCCCCCTGGCTCTCATCGAGTCAGCGGTGAGCCTAAACCCATCAGACTCGGCGCTGCTAGCGTCCCGGCCGCCGCCGTCGGGGGACGGCCATCGGGCACGAGGGGGAGCAACGGCATGGGAACCGAGCCGGTCGTCGTCGGCATCCTCTACCCCGCCGAGTGGTACGGCCCGGGCGAGGGCTTCGCCGTCGAGGTCGAGGCGCTGCGGGCGCTCGACCCCCGCCTGGTCGTCGAGGTGGCTCCCTACGACGAGCCCCACGACCTGCGCACCGCCCGGGGCGGCCCCGACCCCGACACGCACCGCGACCGCGCCCCCGACGTGCCCGCCGCGACCCGCGACCTCCTCGCTCGCGCCGAGGTCGTGCTCGCCATCGACCTGCCCTACGACGTGGCCGCGCTGGCCCCGAACCTGCGGTGGGTGCAGGCCGTCGGCGCCGGCACCGCCCAGCTGCAGTCGGCCGGGCTGGCCGAGGCCGGCATCGCCCTCACCTCCAACGGCGGCAGCAACAGCATCGGGATCGCCGAGTTCGTCATCGGCCGCCTCCTCCAGATCGCCAAGCGCTTCCGCGAGCTCGACGTCGCCCAGGAGAGCCAGCAGTGGGATGCGCTGTTCGGCGGCCAGCTGGCCGGGCGCACCCTCGGGCTCATCGGCTACGGCGCCATCAACCAGGCCGTCGCCACCCGTGCCGCCGCGTTCGGCATGACCATCCTCGCCACCCGCCGCACGCCGGCCGGGGCCGAGCCACCGGTCGAGCACTTCTACGGGCCCGACGGCCTGCACGAGATGCTGGCCCGCTGCGACGCGGTGGTGGCGGCCGCCCCCGAGACGCCCGAGACCATCGGGCTGATCGGCGCCACCGAGCTCGCCGCCATGCCGGCCGACAGCGTGTTCGTGAACGTCGGCCGCGGCTCGCTGCTCGACGAGGCCGCGCTGATCGACGCGCTCGAGCGGGGCCACCTCTCGGCCGCGGCGCTCGACGTGGCCAGCGTCGAGCCCCTCCCCGCCGGCCACCCGCTGTGGGACGCGCCGAACCTCTACCTCTCGGGCCACTGCTCCAGCTCGCCCGAGGCGCTGTTCCGCAACCTGCACGAGCTGTTCCGCACCAACCTGCGCCGCCACCTCGACGGCGAGCCGCTGCTCAACCAGGTCGACCTCGGCCGCGGCTACTGACGAGGGGACGACGGCCCTTGCACCGGCCGCCGCTTCGGCCGAGGGTGGAGCCGTGCTGATCGACGCCCACACCCACATCGGCTGCGGGGACGACCCCCGCTTCCCCCTCTCCCCCAGCGGCGTCGCCAGCGAGTGGTGGCGCGACGGCGGCACCGCCGAGCAGCTGCTCGCCGAGCTCGACGGGTCCGGGGTCGACAAGGCGGTGGCGGTGCAGGCCATCGGTGCCTACGGCTACGACTGCCGCTGCGCGGCGAGCGCGGTGGCCGAGCACCCCTCGCGCCTGGCGCTGGTCGCGGCGATCGACATGGAGGCCGACGACCCCGCCGAGGCGATGGTCGAGATGATGGGCTCGTTGGCCGTGGCGCCGGCGGGCGTGCGGCTGTTCGGCGTCGGCTCCGTCGAGCCCGAGTGGCTGGTCGACGGCCGCGCCGCCGCGGTGTGGGACCTCGCCGCCGAGCTCGGCACCACCCTCGTCCCGTGCCTGTTCACCAGCCACCTCACCGACCTGGCGGCGGTGATCGAGGGGCGCCCCGAGGTGCCGGTGGCGGTCGACCACTGCGCCTTCCCCGACATGGGCGACGGCGGCGAGGCGGCGGTGCTGCGCCTGGCCGAGCTGCCCGAGGTGCACCTGAAGGTCTCGAGCTACGTGCTCGAGATGGCGGAGCGCGACGAGGGCGATCCCGCGCCGATCGTCGAGCGCCTGGCGTCGGCGTTCGGGGCCAACCGGCTGGCCTGGGGATCGGACCACCCGCAGGACCAGCGCCACACCTACGCCGGCAAGGTCGAGCTGGCCCACCAGGCGGTGCGCGGCCTCGGCCCGGCCGAGCGCGACGCCGTGCTGTGGGGCACCGCGGCCCGTCTCTGGTTCCCCGCCTGACCCCGGTGGCTCGTTCGGGCACGCTCCAGCGTGCCGAAGCGAGCCACGGGTGGGGTGGGGTCAGCCGCGCACGACCTCGACGGGGCTGTCGACCAGGAGGCGGCCGTCGGCGTGGGCCTCGACGGTGACGAAGCCGTGGGGGGTGGGGACGGTGGCCCGGGCCCACTCGAGGTCGCCGAGGGCAGGGGCCACGCGCACCTTGGCGTAGCCCGGCTCGGCCGGCGTGATGCCGAGCGTGTGCACGACGAGGTCACGGGACGGCGTCGAGCTCCAGCCGTGGCAGTTGGTGCCGCCCGTCCAGCACTCGGGCCACGACTCGTGGCCGACGTCGACGAACACCTTCCAGTCGCGGCACAGGTTCGCGATGAGCTCGGGCCGCCCGGCGCGGGCCACCGCGTCGTGCACGAC
>CAMFLJ010000077.1 GCA_945957335.1 uncultured Actinomycetes bacterium
CGCTCGCCCGGGGCGGGCTCGGTGGCGGTGCCGCAGCGCCCGCAGAACCGGTGGGTGCGGTCCCACTCGACGAGCTGCACCGCCCGCCCGGCGAGGGTCCAGCGCACGTCGTCGACCTGGCCGTGGAGGCCGTGCAGCGGCGTGAGCCGGTCGCGCACCTGCTCGACGACGACGTCGGGCACGCCGTCGCCGTCGAGGTCGACGGCCCAGCACGCCTGGCCGTCGAGCAGGCCGAGCACCTGGCGCTCGGCGCCCTCGGCGATGTCGTCGGGGTGGGCCTCGATCACGGCGACGCCGCTGGCGTGGACGACGACGGTCAGCGTCTCGGTGACGTCGTCGGGCAGGTCGAGGACGGGGACGAACCGGGGCTCGGGCATGGCCGCCACGCTACGGCGGCCGGCCCTGTCGGCGCCGCGCCGTCGTAGTGTGCGCGCAGGGGAACCGAGCCGGGGACAGGGGTGGTCGGGTGAAGGCGTGGCGCGTGCACGAGGTGGGGGAGCCGCAGGACACGTTCCGGCTCGAGGAGGTCGACGAGCCGACGCCGGCGGCGCTGGCCGGGCTCGGGATGGGCCTCGGCGGGTGGGAGCCGCTGCAGCCCGGCCGCGAGCCGTTCGGTGACTGGGTGCTGCTCGACATGCGGGCCGCCGCGCTGGCGTTGCCCGACGTCACCATGAGCCGCGGCGACTACCCCGTGCCCGTGGGCCGGCCCTACATCTCCGGCCAGGAGGGCGTCGGCGTGGTCCGCGAGGCCACGTCCGGGCGCAGCCACCTCGTGGGGCGCCGGGTGGTGGCGTGCTGCATCCAGCCCTGGGGGAGCCTGGCCGAGGTCGCGGTCGGGGTCGGGATGATCTTCGAGGTGCCCGACGCGGTCACCGACACCGAGGCCGCCGCGTTCCTGATCGCCGCCCACACCGGGTACCACGCCGCCATCCGGCGAGGCGGGGTGGCGGCCGGCGAGACGGTGGCCGTGCTCGGCGCCGCCGGCGGCGTGGGCTCGGCCATGGTGCAGCTGTCGGTGGCCCAGGGCGCCCGCGTGATCGCGGTGGTGGGCGACGACGCCAAGGCGGAGGTCGTGGCCGGCCTCGGCGCGGAGCCGGTCGTGCACGCAGCGGTCGACACGCCCACCGCGCTGCGCGAGCTCACCGGCGGACGGGGCGTCGACGTGATCCTCGACCCCGTCCAGGGCGAGGTCGGGGCCCACGCCCGGGCGGGCCTGGCCGTCGGCGGCCGTCACGTGCTGTGCGGCCACGCCGGCGGGCTCATCGCCCACGACCCGTCGTTCTACCTGTGGAACCAGACCCTGGTCGGGGTCGACCTGGGCGGCTACCCGCCCGAGGTGATGCACGGCTGGCACCTGGAGACCCAGGCCCACCTCGACCGGCTGATCGCCGAAGGCCGCTACCGGCCCCTCGTCGACCGCGTCGTGCCGTTCGAGGACGCCGGCGCCGCGGTAGCCGACCTCGCCGCCCGGCGCGTGGCCGGCCGCGTGGTCGTGCAGGTCGCCGACGCCTGAGGGGCCACGGTCGGCTCCCCGGAGCCGCCCCGGCTCGCCTCCCTAGACTCGCCGCCATGCCGATCGACCCCGCGCCCACCCGGGCCAAGCTCATCGACGCGGCCATCACGCTGATGAGCCGACGCGGGGTCGACGGGGTGTCGCTCAGCGAGATCAACCGCCAGGCCGGCCAGCGCAACGCCTCGGCGCTGCAGTACCACTTCGGCTCCAAGGACGGCCTGCTGCGCGCCCTGCTGCACCCCTTCGCCGAGGACCTCCGGGCCCGCCGCGTCGCCGCCATCGACGAGCTGCACGCCCGCCTCGGCGACACGGCACCGACGCTGCCCGACGCGGTGGCGGTGATGGTGCACCCCGTCGTCGACTACGCCGCCGAGGGCTGGCGCGAGCGCGGCACCGTGGCGATCCTGGCCGAGCTGTTCTCCAACCCGAGCTACCCGCTCACCGAGTTCGACGACATCCTCGGCGACCGCGGCACCGAGGCCGTCACCGCCCTCGTCGTGGCCGCCGCACCGCCGATGGCGCCCGAGGTGCGGGCCCTTCGCCTGCACGGCGCGTACCTCTTCGTGAACCAGGCGGTCAGCACGTGGGCCCGGGCCGTCGACGGCGAGCCCGACGGCGACACCGCGCCGCCGATCGAGCTGTTCCGCGACAACCTCGTCGACATGGTCGTGGGCGTGCTCGGCGCGCCGGTGGCGGCCGAGAGCCTCGACTCGCCCGAGCTGGTGCGGCGCCGCCAGCGCAAGGGCGCCTGATCGGCGGAGCAGTGGGGGCTCAGAGGCCCCAGATGCGCTCGGCGTTGCCGTGGGTGATGGCCGCCCGGTCGGCCGGGCTGAACCCCTCGAGCAGGTCGTCGACGATCATGCGCGACTTCGGCCACGACGACACCGGGTGCGGGTAGTCGCTCGACCACATCACGTTGTCGGTTCCCAGCCGGTGCAGCAGGTGGCGGATCGGGTCGGGCTCGTCGATGAAGGTCATCGCCATGTTGCGGTGGTAGTAGAAGCTCGGCAGCTCGCCCTGGAGCAGCGGGAACTCGTAGCCCTGGCGCAGCACCATGTCGTCGAGGAAGTGCAGGTAGTAGGCCACCCACCCGAGGCCGGGCTCGACGAACACCACCTTGAGCTCGGGGTGCGCCACGAGCGGGCCGGTGAGGAGCCACATGCCGAGCGCCTCGCAGGCCGAGAGCGGCATGCACGACATCGTCCACGCCAGGCGCGGCACCGGGTCGCGGTCGGCCTGCTGGTTCAGCGCGGTGTTGAGCCCGATGTGGTTGCACACCGGCATGCCGGTCTCCTCGATGGCCGAGAAGAGGCGGTCGTAGCGGGGGTCGAAGTAGTCGGGCTGGTCGACCTCGGCGGGGAACACGGGGAGCTGCAGCGATCGGCAGCCGGCGTCGGCGACGCGCTGCACCTCGACGATGGCGGCGTCGATGTCGTGGATCGGCACCTGGCAGGTGACGACGAGGCGCGACGGGTCGGCCGAGCCGAAGGCGAGGAGGGCGTCGTTGAAGGCCCGGGTGGCCTCGGCCGAGCCCTGCTCCATCAGGTAGAGGTAGCGGTAGGCGCTCACCTCGCAGTAGAGGACCTCGACGTCGACGCCGTCGGTGTCCATCTCCTTCAGCCGCTCGACCGGGTCGGAGTAGCCGGGCTGGCCGTAGGCCGGGTGCACGGTGGTGAGGCCGGCCATGTTGGCCTTGGCCGCGTTGCCACCGAGCATCTCGACCATCGCCCGCTGGAACGCGGCGTCGTAGGCGTCGTGGAACCGCGACGCCAGGAACGACTTGATCTGGTCGTGCTCGAGCTTGATGTGCGAGTCGGCGGAGATCAGCCGTTCGGTGGTGTCGCTCATGGGTCCCCCTCGGTTCGTGCCCCCGGCCATGGTCGGCGCCCGGGCGCCGCCGCGTCAACGCCTCAGAGGGCGGCGACCTCGGCCATCGGCACGACTCGGCACGTGGGCAGCGCGTCGGGGTCGGCGTGGAGCCACCGGAAGAACAGCACGCCGGTGGTGTGGCCGTTGGAGTCGAGCCAGTCGGGCACGCCCGGGTCGCCGTCGGCCACCACGATGCGGACGGAGCCGTCGGCGGCGGGGTGGGCCTGGCGGTCGTTGATGTTCGAGCGCCGGTGCGGGAAGCACTGGAACCAGCGGTCGCACAGCTGGAGTCCCCAGTAGCGGGTGGCCGGCGGCTGCAGGTCGATGACGAGCGCCTCGCCCTCGGCCAGCGACCACCACGTGGTGGCGTAGACGACGTCGGGGTTGGGCACCGCGGCGACGATGTCGTCGGCGGTCTGGCGCACGAAGGCGTTCGGGGCCTCGCGCAGCTCCGGGGTCCAGAGCTGGTTGAGCTGCAGGTTCCAGCGCACGGACTGCGCCAGGTTCTCGATGCGGGGCACCAGCGACGCGACCGTCGGCAGCGGTGGAGCCGCGGGGGCGGCGCCCGCCGGGCCGCCGTCGAGGCGCTCGATGGTCCACGCGCCGTGGGCCTGGGTGGCGCGGTCGTGGAAGTACTGGCGGACGATGACGCGCGCCGCCTCGGGGTGGTCGAACTCGTAGGCGAAGGTGCCGTCGGCGCCGACGAGGGTGTCGACGTCGACCGACGCCACGATGTCGGTGGCGCCCTTGTCGCCGCCGTGGCCGTACACGGCGATGCCGACGAAGCTGGCGCCGCCCCTGGTGCCGGCCACGCGGTGGCGCACGCCGGGTTGCACGATGGCGACGTCGTAGTCGATGTCGGGTCCGGAGCCGCCGAGGTAGCGGACCGAGTCGAGCATCGGCAGGAAGGCGGGGCGGACGGGGTCGATGGTGAGCTGCGAGCTCTCCGACACCGCGGTGAGCACGCGCAGCACGTACTGGTTGCCGTCGGCGCGCTCGCGGTCGTTGAGCGGCTCCTCGGCGGTCACGCACGACACGGCGTAGCCGAGGGCGTCGCCGACGCGGGTCCAGGCCTGTTCGATGTCCATGTGGGGAAGGTAGGCGGCGTTGGTACGGACGTGCTCACCCGTCTGGGGTAGTCGTGCCGGTCCCCGCTGGGCCGTACGGATCGTCCTGATCAGGGCAGTAAAGCTCACGCTCCGTGGTGACGAAGATGACCACGTAGAGAGAGTCCTTCACTTCGGTCCGCGGTTGTGCTTCGATGTGAGGAGCGCAATAGGCCGTTTGGCCTAGACGGGAGGGTGTCGCCATGAACGATCGCTCAGAGGTCCGATCCCAGGTCGCACTGGCCGCTCTGCTCGACACCGACTGCCTCGAACTGGCGATGCTCGACGCCGAGCTGGTCGCCGACGCCGCGCTGTGGTCCTCCGACGGGAACAGCGAGGTCCTGGCCTCCCACCCGTTCGTGAACCGCCTGGTCGTGGCCGCGGTCATGTCGCCCCGCCCCCAGGTGCGGGCCACCGTCGCCGCCCGCCCCGACCTCGACGCCACGCTCTACCCGATGCTGGCCTCCGACGAGGAGCAGTCGGTGCGGGCCCGGGTCGCCGGCAACCACGCCGCCCCCCACGCCGTGCTCGACCACCTGGCCCACGACCCCGTGCCCCTCGTGCGCGACGCGGCGGTCAGCGAGCTGCGGCGCCGGGCCTACCCCACGGCCCACGCCAGCTGAGCATCGCGGCTCAGGCTCAAGCCTGGGCGAGAGCTGCCGATGGTTGATCACGGCGGAGGGTGCGCGCGATTCCACCGAGGGCGCGCGTAGCCTTCACCTCTGTCAACGACGACAACCGAAGGAGGCAGTCATGATCAACGGCGATCATGCACAGCCCGAAGACCACTGCCCCGTCTGCCAGGACCGGGGCTGGATCGACGACCGGCGCTCGGCCATCAAGTACCTGCGGCGCTGCCCGTCCTGCGAGGACCGACGCCAGCCCGTCGCTGCCGGCCACCGCTGATCCCACCCCCAGGCTGAACGACCGCAGGCCCGGGCCGCCGCCCGGGGCTCCGGCGCGCCCGGGGTGCGCCGTGCTCTAACGTCCGCGCCATGCGTCTCCAGGGGAAGGTCGCCGTGGTCACCGGAGGCGGGAACGGCATCGGCCGGGCCTGCTGCGAGCGGTTCGCCGCCGAGGGGGCCGACATCGTCGTCGCCGATCTGATGGAGGGCCCCGGCAACGACGTCGTGGCCGCCGTCGAGGCGCTCGGGCGCTCCGCCGTGTTCGTGCGCGCCGACGCCGCCAGCGCGGATGACAACGAGGCCACCATGCAGGCCGCCGTCGACCGCTTCGGGCACCTCGACGTGCTCGTCACCTCCGCCGGCATCTCGGGCAAGGGCTACGTCTCCGACGGCGACGTCGCCGGCACCCTCGAGCGCATGGCCTCCGGCGACGGCTCGGCGCTGGCCGACCCGGCCACCGCGTTCCTCGAGATGCCCCTCGACGAGTGGCAGACGGTGCTCGACGTGAACCTCACCGGCACGCTGCTCGCCATCCAGTCGGCCGGGCGGCGCATGGGAGGCGGCGGCTCGATCATCACGCTGGCCTCCATCGCCGGCAAGCAGCCCGAGGCCGGCACGCCCGCCTACAGCGTGTCCAAGGCGGCGGTCTGGATGCTCACCAAGTTCGCGGCCAAGACCCTGGCCCCCAGCGGCGTGCGGGTGAACGCCATCGGTCCCGGCTTCATCGAGACCAACATGACCGCCGTGGTGAAGGCCGTGCCCCAGCTCGAGGAGCGGTTCATGGCCCAGGTGCCCATGGCCCGGTTCGGCACGCCGCGCGAGATCGCCGACACCGCGCTGTTCCTCGCCTCCGACGAGTCGAGCTACACCACCGGCGAGATCTTCCACGTCGACGGCGGCTTCTACACCGAGTGACCTCTCCGTCCCTCTGGTTCGATTCGTGCACCCAGGGGCGACGTGGCGTACCAGAGGGACCGGGCGCTCGTTCCTCTGGTTCAGCTCATGAGCCCAGGGGCGACGTGGCGTACCAGAGGGCGCGAGCGGTCAGTCCTCCTGCGGAGCCGACTCGGGCATCTCCATCAGCGGCTGGCGGATGAGCTCGATGCCGATGCCGTCGGGGTCCTTGAAGTAGATCGACTCCTCGACCCCCATGTCGGGGCCCACGTAGGGCACGTCGGCCGCCTCGAGCCGGGCCTTCGCGGCGACGAAGGTCTCGGGCGTGACCGAGATGGCGATGTGCTGCACGCCACCGATGCCCTCGGGGAGCTGTTCGAGGCCCAGCTCGGGGAAGTCGAAGAACGCCAGCATGTTGCCGGCGCCGATGTCGAAGAAGAAGTGCGACGAGCCCGGGTAGTCGCGGTTCTCGAACAGCTCGACCAGCGGGAAGCCGAGCAGCCCCTGGTAGAAGCCGATCGTGGTCTCCGGGCCGGAGCAGATCAGCGCCGCGTGGTGCACGCCGCGCCCCATCGAGGCCGGCCGCTGGTCGGCGGGCAGCACGTAGCGCTCGCGCAGGTGGCGGCGGCGGTCGGCGAGTGCGGCGAGCTGGCTGGCGTCAGGCGGCATGGCGCGAGGGTAACGGAGCTCTGCCGACGGCGACCGGCCCGACGGGTCGACGCGCTTGCGGGTGCAACCACCGGCGGCGGACACTCGTCGGGTGCTGCGGACGATCCCGACGCTGTTCCGGCAGGCCGTCGACGACGTGCCCGACCGCCCGTGGCTCACGGCCGGTGACACCGCGCTGAGCTTCGCCGAGGCCCAGGACCGCATCGAGCGTGGTGCCGCGTGGCTGCGGGCCCACGGCGTGGGGCCCGGCTCCATCGTGATGGTCACCGCCCGGAACGTGGCGCCCTACCTGCTGACGTGGCTGTCGATCATGGAGGCTGGTGCCACCCAGCTGCCGGTGAACCCCCGCTCGACGGCGGCCGAGCTGGCCGGCTTCGTGCACCAGGCCCGGCCCGCGGTGGTCGTCACCGACCCCGAGCTCCGGCCGCTCGTCGACGAGGCCCTCGCCACCCTCGGCGCCGGCGCGGACCGCCCGCTGGTGGTCGACGTGGCCGACCTCGCGGCGGCCGAGCCCGACGGCCTCGGCCCCGCCACCGTCAACCCCACCGACGTCGCGGTGATGATCCCGACCTCGGGCACGACCGGCCGCTCAAAGCTGGTGATGCAGACCCACCTCGCCTACGTGATGGCGGGGGAGGGGTTCCCGTACTGGATGGGCATCACCGCCGACGACCGGCTGATGACCTCGCTGCCGCTGTTCCACATCAACGCGCCGGCGTACTCGACGCTCGGCTCGGTGGCGGCCCGGGCCGGCCTGGTGCTGCTCGAGGGGTTCTCGGCCAGCCGCTTCCTCGACGACGCCCGCCGCTCCGGGGCCACCGAGTTCAACGGCATCGGCGCCATGCTCGAGATCCTCATGCGCCAGCCCGAGCGGCCCGACGACGCCGACACGCCGTTGCGGCTCTGCTACTCGGCGCCGTCACCCACGCAGGAGCGCCACGAGGAGATCGAGCGCCGGTTCGGCATCGAGCTGGTCTGCGGCTACGGCATGAGCGAGTCGACCTACGGCCTGATCTGGCCCCGCGGTGCCGACCCCCGGCCGTTCGGGACGATGGGCACAGCCCGCCAGCACCCGACCCTCGGCCACGTGAACGACGTGCGGGTGCGCGAGCCCGACGAGCGCGGCATCGGCGAGCTCGAGCTGCGCAACCCCGCCATCATGCGCGGCTACTTCGAGATGCCCGACGAGACCGCCGCGGTGCTCGTCGACGGGTGGATCCGCACCGGTGATCTGGCCCGTGACGAGGGCGACGGCACCTTCACCTTCATCGGGCGCCAGAAGGAGGTGATCCGCCGTCGGGGCGAGAACCTCTCGCCGGCCGAGGTGGAGGCCGCCCTCGAGCAGCACCCCGGCGTGGTCGAGGCGGCCGTGGTCGGCGTGCCCTCCGAGCTCTCCGAGCAGGACGTGAAGGCATTCCTGGTGGTGGCCGACCCGGCGCGGTTCGACCTGGCGCCGGTGCACGCCCTGGCCCGCGAGCAGCTCGCCGCGTTCAAGGTGCCCCGCTACTACGAGGTGGTCGACGAGCTGCCCCGCACCCCCACCCAGCGCGTCGCCAAGCACCGCCTCCCGCTCGAGCGCACGCCCGCCGAGATCGACACCGAGGCCAGCCCTCCCCAGCAACGGAGCCACCAGTGACCGACCCAGCCACGACCGACGGGCCCGACGACTACGTCCGCACCTCGATCGGCAGCGCGACGCCCGACACCATCACGGTGGCCGGCCTCGACCTGCCGTCGGAGGTCATGGGCCGCCTGTCGCTCACCGAGCTGGCCTACCTGCTGCTGGTGGGTCGTGAGCCGACGAACGGTGAGCGGCGACTGCTCGACGCGGTGCTCGTCTCGCTCGCCGACCACGGGCTCACGCCCAGCGCGCTCTCGGCCCGGCTCACCTTCACCGGGGCGCCCGAGGCACCGCAGGCCGCGGTGGCCGCCGGCCTCCTCGGCGCCGGCAGCGTGTTCCTCGGCCCTGCCGGTGACACCGCCGAGTTCCTGGCCGACGCGCTCGCCGGGCGCACCGGCGCCGCGCTCTCCGACGACCAGCTGCGGGAGATCGCGCGCGACGCCGTCGCGGCCCGGGTGGCGCAGGGCGAGCGGGTGCCCGGCCTCGGCCACCCCGTGCACCGCGACACCGACCCACGTACGCCCCGGCTCTACGCCCTGGCCGATGAGGAGGGCGTGCTCGGCCCCCACCTGCGCCTCCTCCGCTTCGTCGCCGACGCGGTGGGCGAGGGCCGCCCCCGCCCGCTGCCCATCAACGGCGCCGGGGCCGCCGGCGCGGTGCTGGTCGACCTCGGCATCCCCCCGACCAGCGCCCGCGGGTTCGTGCTCATCGCCCGCACCGCCGGGCTGGTGGCCCAGCTGGCCGAGGAGGCCCGCCACCCGATCGGCCGCAAGGTCTGGCTCGAGCTCGAGGAGCGGGCCCAGCCCCTCGACGACTGACGCCTGGCCGGGGTCGGCGTGCCAAGCTCCGGGGATGGAGCTGCGCGACGTGATGCGGACCACCCCGGCGGTCCGGGAGTTCACCGACGAGCCGGTGAGCGACGAGGTTCTCCACGGCATCCTCGACAACGCCCGCTTCGCCCCCAGCGGCGGCAACCGCCAAGGCTGGCAGGTCGTGGTGCTGAAGGACCCGGCCGTGCGCACCCGGATCCGGGAGCTCTACCAGCTGGCCTGGCGCGAGTACACGGCCCACGTGCGCGCCGGCCTGGTGCCGTTCGCCCCGATCGACGACGGCCACTGGAGCGGGCCCGCGGTCGACCTCGACGAAGCCCGGGCCACGCCCGCGCCGATGCCGTTCTCCGACCACCTCGACCAGGTGCCCGTCCTGCTGGCCGTGATCGTCGACCTGTCGCAGCTGGCCGTGATCGACAACGGCCTCGACCGCCAGAGCATCGTCGGCGGAGGCTCGGTCTACCCCTTCTGCCACAACGTGATGCTGGCGGCGCGCGACGTCGGCCTCGGCGGCGTGATGACCACGGTGCTCGCCCGCCAGGAGCCGGCCGTCCAGGAGGTCCTCGGGTTCCCGAGTGGCCACGCCCTCGCCGCGCTGATCGCCCTCGGCCACCCCGTGAAGCAGCTCACCCGCCTGCGCCGCGAGCCGGTCGAGGCCTTCACCCACGTCGACACCTTCGACGGGCCGCCCTTCACCGCCTGAGCCGGTCGGCCGCGGCCGTGCTGCGCGCTCCCCACCGGCGCGGCCGGGCCCTCCTACGCTCCACCGGATGAACGAGAGCCTCCGGTGATCGAGGTCGAGGCGCTGACCAAGCGCTACGGCTCCACGCTGGCCGTCGACGACCTGTCCTTCACGGTGCGGCCCGGACTGGTCACCGGGTTCCTCGGGCCCAACGGCGCCGGCAAGTCCACGACCATGCGGATGGTCGTCGGCCTCGACCACCCCACCAGCGGCACGGCCACCATCAACGGCCGCCCCTACGCCGCCAGCCCCGCGCCGCTGCGCGAGGTGGGTGCGCTGATCGACGCCAAGGACGTGCACGGCGGCCGCAGCGCCCGCAACCACCTCCGGGCCGTCGCCCGCAGCAACGGCCTGCCCGACTCCCGCGTCGACACCGTGCTCGGCCTCACCGGGCTCGACGCCGTCGCCGGCCGACGGATCAAGGGCTTCTCGCTCGGCATGGGCCAGCGCCTCGGCATCGCCACCGCCCTCCTCGGCGACCCCGGCGTGGTCATGTTCGACGAGCCCGTCAACGGGCTCGACCCCGAGGGCATCCTCTGGATCCGCAACCTGTTGCGGGGCCTCGCCGCCGAGGGCCGCACCGTGCTGGTGAGCAGCCACCTCATGAGCGAGATGGCCCAGACCGCCGACCACCTCATCGTCATCGGCCGCGGCCGGCTCCTGGCCGACCTCTCGATGACCGACTTCCTCGAGCAGAACGGCCGCACCCACGTGCAGGTGAAGTCGCCCCGGCAGGACGACCTGGCCCCGCTGCTCCGGGCCGCCGGCGGCACCGTCGAGCCCGACCACGACGTGCTGGCCGTGCACGGCCTGACCTGCGAGCAGGTCGGCGACATCGCGGCGGCCCACGGCCTCGCCCTCCACCAGCTGTTCGAGCAGCGGGCGTCGCTCGAGGCCGCATTCATGGACATGACCCGCGACAGCGTCGAGTACGGCAGCGGCAGCCTGCCGCCCCCTCCCGACTCGGCGCTCCCACCTCCGCCCGACTCGCCGGACCGGCCGGGGGCGACGGAGGTGGCGCCGTGACCCTGCCCGCCTCGCCCACCGCCAACGCAGCCTCGCCGTTCGCCCTCGACGGACCGGTGCACCACCCGACCACGCTCGACGTCGTGCGCTCCGAGTGGCTCAAGCTGCGCACGGTCCGCTCGACGTTCTGGACCCTCGCCGTCACGGTCGTGGTCATGGTCGGCTTCTCGGTGCTGGTGTGCGCCGCCCAGGTCGCCACCTGGGACCAGCTCACCGCCGAGGAGCAGCAGGCCAACCCGATCAACGGGGTCAGCAGCGCGCTGGCCGGGCTGTCGCTCGCCCAGCTCGCCGTCGTGGTGCTCGGCGTGATGGTGATCAGCTCCGAGTACTCGACGGGCGGCATCCGCTCGACCTTCACCGCCGTGCCCCGCCGGGCCCGCGTCGTCGTCGGCAAGGCGGTGGTGCTGGGCCTTTCGACGCTGGTCGTCGGCCTCGTGGCGTCCTTCGTCGCCTTCTTCGTCGGCCAACTCATCCTCGCCACCAAGCACTTCGACGTCGCCCTCGGCGACCCCGACGTGCTGCGGGCGGTCCTCGGCAGCGGCCTCTACCTCGCGGCCTGCTCGCTGTTCGGCCTGGGCATCGGCCTGATCGTGCGCAACACCGGTGGCGGGGTCACGATCTCGGTGGCCGCGCTGTTCGTGCTGCCCCCGCTCACGGCGCTCATCCCGGGCACGGTCGGCGACCAGATCCAGAAGTTCATCACCTCCAACGCCGGCCAGTCCGTGGCCGCCACCGGCTCGGCGCCCGACCGGCTCGGCCCGTGGGTCGGCTACCTCGTCTTCACGGTGTGGTGGCTCGTGCTGATCGGCGTGGGCACGTGGCTCGTCCGCCGGCGCGACGTGTGAGCGGTCCCGACGGCGCGCGCCCCCTGGCGGGGCGCAACGTCGTGGTCACCGGGGCCAGCCGCGGCATCGGCGAGGCCGTGGCCCGCCGCGCCGCGGCCGAGGGCGCCAACGTGGTGGTCAACAGCTCGGGCGCCGGCGGCACCGACCCCGGGCCGCTGACGGCGGTGGCCGAGTCGATCACGGCCGAGGGCGGCACCGCGGTGGCCAGCGTCGGACCGGTCGAGGACCTCGACTACGCCGAGCAGCTCGTGGCCACCTGCGTCGACGCCTTCGGCTCGATCGACGCGCTCTTCGCCGTGGCCGGGGTGCCGTCACCACGGCGCAACTCGATCCTCGACGTCGACCCCGCCGACTGGCACCGCCTCATGGCGATCCACGTCGACGGCACCTTCAACTGCTGCCGCCACGCCGCGCCCCTCATGGCGGCCCAGGGCCGGGGCGCCATCGTCACCACCGGCAGCGACTCGTGGCTCGGCGACTACGCCGGCACCGCGTACCCCGCGGCCAAGGGCGCCATCACCAGCCTCACGTGGGCGATGGCCCGCGACCTGGCGCCCCACGGCGTGCGCTGCAACGCCGTCGCCCCCGGTGCCCGCACCCCGATGGCCAGCGGCGAGGGCTTCCAGCGGCGCATCGCCAAGCTGGTCGAGGAGGGCACCCTCTCGCCCGAGGAGGCCGAGGCCGTGCTCACCATGCCGGGCCCCGAGTTCGTGGCGCCGCTCTACACGTTCCTCGCGTCCGACGCCGCGGCCGGCATCACCGGTCGACTGTTCCGGGCCCGGGGCGGGCTGCTCGAGGTGCACCCCACGCCGGGCGCCGAGACGCTTGCCGACCGGCCGGTGGACGAAGGGCCGTGGCAGCCGGACGAGCTCGCCGCCCTCCTCGCCCCGCTGGCGGTCGACGGCGCGCCCTGACCGGGCGCGGCCGGTCACCAGTGGTGGTGACCGTCGTGCGGGTCGTCGGGCGGGCGCACGCCGTAGTGGGCCCGCACCTCGGCCAGGGGCTCGTCGGCCAGGTCGAAGTGGTCGACCACCGAGAAGTCGGCCCTGCAGGCCGCGCCCCTCGCCAGCGACGAGCCCAGGAGGCGGGCCGCCACCGGGTCGTCGAGCACGCCCGCCTCGGAGTGCACCTTGCCGGCCCGGCCCACGCCGACCTCGTGCAGCATGAGCGACGCCAGCAGGGCCGAGGTGTTGACCTGTCTCTTATACACATCTCCGAGCCCACGA
>CAMFLJ010000078.1 GCA_945957335.1 uncultured Actinomycetes bacterium
CACAATCCTCTTCGTCGGCAGCGTCAGATGTGTATAAGAGACAGCCTCCAGACCATCAACGACTCGAGCCTCGCGGTCGAGCGCTTCGTGTCGTTCGAGCCCGACCTGCTCGTGCTCGACCTCCACATGCCGACCCCGGACGGCTTCGAGGTGATGGCCCAGATCGAGCCGCTCGTCGCCGCCGACAGCTACGTGCCGATCCTGGTGCTCACCGCCGACATCACCGAGTCGACCCGTGAGCGCGCCCTCGCCGTCGGCGCCCGCGACTTCCTCACCAAGCCGTTCCGCTACACCGAGCTGCTCCTGCGCATCAACAACCTGCTCGAGACCCGCGCCCTGCACTCCCAGCTGCGCCGCGACAAGGCGATCCTCGAGGCCCGCATGCGCGAGCAGCAGGCCAACGACCAGGCCCGGGCCGAGCGCCGCCGCTCGGCCAGCCGTCGCATCGAGGCGGTCCTGGCGAGCGACCGCAACGGCACCAGCGGCGACTCCGGCATCGGCCTGCAGATGGTGTACCAGCCCATCCTCGACCTGAGGACCGGCGAGGTGCTGGGCGCCGAGGCCCTCGCCCGCTTCGGCACCGAGCCGCAGCGCTCGCCGGCCCAGTGGTTCATGGAGGCCGCCGAGGTCGGGCTCGGCATCCAGCTCGAGCTGGCGGCCCTGCGCCGCGCCGCCGAGGGCCTCCCGCTCCTCCCGCCGAACGCCTTCCTGTCGGTCAACGCCTCGGCCGAGACCATCCGCTCGCCCGCGATGCTCAGCGCGATCGACGGGCTGCCGACCTCCCGGCTCGTCATCGAGCTCACCGAGCACGAGCGGATCGAGGACTACGACGCCCTCGTCGCGCCGGTGTCCCGGCTGCGCTCGCGTGGTGTGCGCCTCGCGGTCGACGATGCCGGCGCCGGCTTCGCCAGCCTCCAGCACATCCTCAGGCTGTCACCGGACATCATCAAGCTCGACCGGATCTTCATCGAGGACCTGGCCGAGGACCCGGTGAAGCGGGCCCTCACGACCGCGCTGGTGAGCTTCGCCGGCGACATCGGGGCCACCCTCGTGGCCGAGGGCATCGCCACCGGCCCCGAGCTCGAGGCCCTCCGCTCGATCGGCGTGTGCCACGGCCAGGGGCGCTTCCTGGGCGACGCCGCACCCCTCCCCTTCGACCCCGACGGCTTCGCCCACCTCGGTGGCGCTCCCGAGCCCGACCGGGTGACAGACTGACGCCAGGCGGGGCAGGCCGGAGCCCTCGCGCCCCGGCCGTCGACGGCCCCGCGGGGCGGACGAAGGAGGGCCGGTTGGCCACGACGGTGCGCAGACCTCGCCGGGCGCGGGTCCGCTCGCGCCTCGTCGCGCTGGTCCTGCTCGTCGTCGTGCCGCTCGCCGCGCTCACCGTCGTCAACCTCTTCTACGACCGCGACGCCGCCGCGAAGCGCACCTACGCCCGCACCTCCGAGATCGTGTCGACCGGCACCGGTGTCATCGAGGCTCTCGTCGGACAGACCGACCTCCTGCTGATGACGATCTCGCGCACAACCAACCCGGTCGGCGAGTCGTGCACCAGCGACCTCGGCGCCGCCCTCGACCCGGGCAACATCTACCGCAACCTCTACGCCGTCGACCGCACGGGCCGGGTGGTCTGCACCGCCCTGCGGACCCCGCAGGTCGAGTACGTGTCGGGCACCGAGTGGTTCAAGCGGGCCGTGGAGCGCCAGGACGTCACCGTCACCGCCCCCGCGGTCGGGCTGACCTCCGGTGACCCGGTGATGATCGTGTCGCACCCGCAGGACGGCCCGGTCGAGCCCGACGAGGTGGCCCCCGGCGAACCGGTGGCCACCGGCGTGCTCGCCGCGTCGCTCGACCTGCAGACCCTCGTGGCCTTCACCCGGACCCTCGACCTCCCCCCGGACTCCGTCGTACAGGTGCTCGACGCCCAGGGGCGAGTCCTCGCCCGCACCGACGACATCGAGCAGTACCTCCTCACCGAGGCCCCCCTCTTCCCCCGCCTCGAGGGCGCGCCCTCCGGCGACCTGGAGGGCCAGGGCGTCGACGGCGTCGACCGGCTCTACAGCTACGAGCGGATCGAGGTCGGGGGCCAGACCCTCTACGTGATGGCCGGCATCGCTCGGGGCGAGGCCTACTCGGACGCGAACGTCCGCCTCCTCTGGTCACTCGGGATCCTGGCCCTGCTCGGCGTGGCCGCGTCGGTCCTCGCCCTGATGGCCGGGCGGTCGCTCCTCGCCGCGCCGATCGACCGCCTGCGCGCCGCCATGGCCGACTTCCGCGGCGGTGACATCGGCCGGCGGGCCGGCGACATCGGCGGCCCGGTCGAGATCGAGGAGCTCGGCACCTCCTTCGACGAGATGGCCGACGAGATCCAGGCCCGCTTCGAGAACCAGCAGCGCCTGGTCGACCAGTTGGAGGAGGCGAGCGAGGCCGAGCGCCAGAGCATCTCCGCCGGCATCCACGACGAGACGCTCCAGAACCTCACGGCCATCGGCGTCCGCCTCCAGCTGCTGCGCCGCTGGATCGACGACGACGCGCGCCGGGCCGACGTCGACGACATGCGCGACCTGCTCCAGGAGACCAACGACCAGCTCCGGGGCCTCCTCTACGACCTCCGTCCGCCTGAGTTCGACCGCATCGGGCTGCTCGCCACGCTCCGCGAGACGCTCGAGGTGCGCTACACCGACGTCCTCGACGACTGGTCCGTCGGCGGCGAGCTCGACCCGTCGGTGCCCGAGTCGGTGCAGATCCTCCTCTACCGGGTCGCCATGCAGGCCCTCGCCAACGTGCGCGAGCACGCCGGGCCCACCGGGTCGACATCACCGTCGCCAGCGACGCGCAGCGCGTCACGATGGACGTCACCGACGACGGGCAGGGGTTCGACGTGGACGTGGTCGAGCGCGACGACCGACCCGGCCACATCGGCCTGCGGGTGATGCGCGACAGGGCCCAGGCGCTGGGCGGCCAGGTCACGGTCCTGTCGGCGCCCGGTGAGGGCACGACCGTGCGCGTCGAGGTGCCTCTCCGACCGACCGGCGGCCCCGCGGCCGACGTGCCGGCCCCCTAGGGCGTGGCGTCGAGCGTGACGATGCCGGCCCGGGCGGCGATGGCGACGGCCTCGAGCTTCGAGTGGGCACCGAGCTTGGCCAGGATGTTGCGCACGTGGCTGCGGGCCGTGTGCTTCGAGATGTAGAGGCGCTCGGCCAGCGCGTCGGTGGTGACGCCCTCGGCCAGCAGCTGCAGCACCTCGAGCTCACGGGCGGTCAGGTCGCCGCCGACGGGTGCGGTGTCGCCGCGGAGGTGGCGGACGAGCTTCGAGAGGTCCTCGGCCGAGAAGACCGGCTCACCGGCGCGGGCCCGGCGCACGGCGTCGACGACCGTGTCGATGTCGGCCGTCTTGTGCACGAACCCCGCGCACCCGGCGTCGATCGCCCGGGTGAGGGTGGCGTCGTCGCCGAAGCCGGTGAGCATCACGACGGCCACCCCGGGCACGGCGGCGCGGACGTCGAGGGTGGCCTGGCTGCCGTCGCGGTCGGGCAGCCGGAAGTCCATGAGGACCACGTCGGGCAGGGTCTCCTCCGCGCGCGCCACGGCGTCGGCCGCCGTGCCGGCCATGGCGACGACCTCGATGTCGGGCTCGCTCTCGAGGGCCGCCCGGACGCCCTCGGCCATCATCTGGTGATCGTCGACGATCAGGACCCTGATCACGTTCACATCGCCGGTGTCGACCACGTCACCATCCGTTCGTCGCATGAGCTCGCCGTCGAAGCGTCTCGGGCCGACGTACGGTCCGGTCCCGTGGGCGACGTTAGTTCCGTGGCCTACCCCGGGGGGCACATCACGACGCCGGCGGGAACACCACGGCGCGTTGGCAGGTGGCCACCACCTCGGCCGCGAACGGGCCGAGCAGGGTGTGCTCGTCGCCACCCGTGCCGCCGAGCATGACCACGCCGTCGGAGTCGTCGCCGGCGATGGCGGCGAGCGCCGCGGCCGGGCGCTCGGTCTCGATCACGTCGAGGCGCACGTCCGGCGTGACCGCCTGGACCCGGGCCAGGAGCTCGCGGGCGGCGTCGAGCGCCAGGGCGGTGCGGCCCGGACCGGCGTCGGGTGCCACCGACGCCACGAGGTGCACCCCGACCCGGAACGTGAGCGACCACGACGCGGCGAGGGCGGCGGCGGCCTCACCGCCGACCTCGGGCTCGACCGGCACGTAGAGCGTGGCGAACGGGAGCCCGCGGCTCACGTCGGCCTCGGGCCCCACGACCACGACGGGGCACGGCGCCTCCCGGAGCACCCGCTCCGGGAGCAGGGTGAGCGACGGCCGGCGCTTCAGCAGGCCGCCCTGGCGGTGGCGCTGGGTGACGCAGATGATCGGGTCGTCACGGTGCGCCGCGGCGCGGAGGAGCGCAGCGTCGATGTCGATGCCCAGGTCGACCCAGAAGTCGGCGTCGCTCCCGCTCCGCTGCATCGCCTGCGACTTGAGGATCGCCTCGATGTCGGGGTCGTTCGAGTCGTTGGTGGTGACGATCACGACCTTCGCCCCGCACCGCCAGGCCAGGTCCGCGCCGGGCGCGAGGACGGCCCGGTGCTCGAGGACCCCGTCGAACGGCACGATCACGTGGCGGTACATGCGCCCCCATCATGACGCAGCCGACGCGCTCCCCTGCTCCTCCGCCGTCGGCGTGGGTGCCGTGGACGACGCCGGCGGACGACGCCCACCCCCCGACTGCTTCACGCTGGCGGCGCGGCCCGGGCCGATCAGCCGGTACATCGTGAAGAACACCACGGCCCCGACCGTGGCGACGATGGCGATGCGCAGCACCGGGTTGTGGCGATCGGTGCCGGACAGCAACAGGTGCACCGTGGCCATCGCGTACATCGCGTAGGAGGTGAGGTGGACGCCCCGCCAGAACCGCTGCGGGAGCTTGTTCTTCACCAGCGAGGTGATCTCCACGGCGAGGAGCAGGTAGAAGGCGACGATGCCCCAGGCCACGGCCACGGGCTTCCAGCTCGACGCCATCGGCACCAGCAGCTCGCGCACCGTGAAGCCGGCCCACGGGTCGAACCAGAGACCCACGAGGTGCACCAGCACGAAGACCACGGTGAGCGCGCCGAGGAAGCGGTGGACGTCGAGCAGCCACGGGGCCGGCGGCTTGCGGCCGAGGGCCCGCGTCGAGAGCGCGAGGCCCCACAGGACGGCGAGGGCCGACAGCCCCCACGCCACGATCCCCGACGAGCGCGAGACGTACCACCACACCTTGGTGGCGGCGAACAGGACACCGACGACGGCCGTCACGAGGCCTCCTCCACGAGGAACGACTCGACGGGGCCCGCCCGGGTCACCGAGCCGTCGTCGGCGACGAGCAGGGCGCACATGCCCGCCGCCTCGATCAGGCGGGCGCCGCGGTGGGCGCCGGCGATCAGCGCCGCCTTGGCGTGGACCTCGCCCCAGGCGGCGGCCCCCGACACGACGGTGACGGCGCACAGCCCCGCAGAGGCGGGCCGACCGGTGGAGGGGTCGATCAGGTGGTGGGCGGCACCCGTGCCGGTGGCCCAGCGGCGGCGGGCGCTCGAACTCGTGGTGACGGCGCCACCGGCGAGGCGCAGCATGGCCAGGTCGGCGCCCGGCTCCAACGGGTCGTCGACGGCGATCACCCAGTCGTCACCGCCCCCCACGGTGAGGCCGCCCACGCGGACGTCGCCGCCCAGGTCGACGCACACCCCGACCGCGCCGGCCTCCAGGAGCTCGTCGGCCACGAGGTCGGCGCAGCGGCCCTTGCCGATGCCTCCCAGGTCGATGTGGCACCCCTCGGGGAGCACGACCAGCCCGATGCGCTCGTCGACCTCGATGGCGCCGGGGCCGGGCACGGGCACCGGCGGTGACTCGGGCGCCGCGGGCCCGGTGGCGAGGTCGTCGAAGGTGCGGTCGTAGCCGCTGGCCACGAGCGCGTCGAGCACCGTGGGGTCGAAGAGCCCGTCGGTGACGCGCCACGCCTCGATCGCCATGGCCACGAGGGTGGCGGTCTCGGGGCTGGTGAACACCGGAGAGCCGGCGTGCGCGTTCAGGGCGCTGAGCTCGCTGTCGGCGCGGAAGCGGCTCCAGCGGCCCTCGAGCTCGGCCAGCCGAGCGACGGCCATGTCGACGAGCGCGGGCCCGGAGGCGTCGTCGTCGGCGACGACGACCCGCACCAGGCAGTCACTGCCCAGCGCGCGGAACCGGCGGAGGTGCTCCTGCACGACGCAAGCTTCGCGCCGGGCTCAGCTGGCCTTGGTCTTCGCGACCGGTGCGGCCGTCGTGGGGGTCGGGGCCGGTGCGGCCGCCGGGGCCGGCGCCGACGACGAGCCGGCCCCCGAGGAGGCGGTGGCCCCGCCGGACGAGCTGCTGCCCGACGACGTGGAGCCGCCCGAGCTGCGACGGCTCCCGCCCGTCGACTGCACGGTGGCGGGGTCGCTGCCCGCGGGCACCGGCACGTAGATCTTGTTGACCACGATCGTGGTGGGCGGTGGGGCGGCCGTCGTCGTGGTGGTGGGCGCCGTGTCGGCCGAGCTCGTGACGTCGAGCTGGACGGTGTCGGACTTCGTCGGCTGGCTCATCGCCAGGGCGGTGACGATGGCGCACGCGGCACCGATGCTCAGGCCCGCGGTGAGCACCCGGCTGGCCGGGGCGACGGTGCCCTTGCGGGGCTTGGTCGAGCGCGGCGTGCGGGCCGCGCCGGCCTCGGGGGTGGAGGCGTCAGTCATCGTCGTGGCTGCCGCTGCCGGAGTGGCCGTCGTCGCTGCCCGAGTGCCCGTCGTCGCTGCTGCCGTGGCCGCTGTTGTCGACCCGCACGGTGGTGCTGGTGGTGGCCGACGGGCCGCGGTTCGTGCTCGAGCCGCTCGAGCCGCTGGGGGTGCCCGAACCGGCGGAGCCGCTCGAACCGCTCGACGAGCCGCCCACGGCGGGCGGGGTGGTCTCGGGAGGCGTCTCGACCGGCACGGGGACGATCTCGTCGATGGTGACGACGACGGGGGCGACCGTGGTGCTCGTGGTGGGCGTGAGGTCGGCGACGGAGTTGGCGTCGAGCTGGCCGACGGGCTCCTGGTTGGCCGACCCGAGGATGCCGAGGTTCGCCGCCACCGCAGCACTGCCGGCGGTGAGGACGATCGCCGCGGTGCCGGCGAAGGTGAGGGCCATGCGTCGCTTCATGGGCCATACGGTACGGACGGCCCTTCCAGCCGCCAGCCATGGGGCGGTAAAGGTTGGGCAAAGTCACCCGGCGAAGGTCCTTCCGCGTGCCACCCTTTCGGCGTGGAACTGCTGCTCGTCGAGGACGACGACGCCATCGCCGAGCCCCTCGCAAAGGGCCTCGAGCGCCAAGGGTTCGAGGTCTTCAGGGCCAGCTCGGGCGAGGGGGCACTGGTCGCGTTGGCCGAGCGGCCCCGTACCGAGATCGTGCTGCTCGACCTCGGGCTGCCCGACATCGACGGCTACGAGGTCTGCCGCCGCATCCGCACCGACTCGTCGGTGCCGATCATCGTCATCACCGCCCGCGGCGACGAGATCGACCGCGTGCTCGGGCTCGAGCTCGGAGCCGACGACTACCTCGTCAAGCCGTTCGGCTTCCGCGAGCTCGTCGCCCGCATCCGTGCCGTCACCCGCCGCGCCGGCGGGCGCGACGAGGCGCAGGAGGGACCGGTCGAGCTCGGCGGTGGCCTGGTGCTCGACACCCGGGCGCACCGCGTCTCGATCGACGGCGAGGAGATCGCCCTCACCCGCAAGGAGTTCGACCTCCTCGCGCTCCTGGCCTCCGACCCCGGCGCGACCCGCACCCGCGAGGAGATCCTCGAGCAGGTGTGGGACGCCCACTGGTACGGCCCGACCAAGACCCTCGACGTCCACGTGGCCTCGCTGCGCCGCAAGCTCGGTGACCCCACCCTGATCGAGACGGTCCGCGGCGTGGGCTTCCGGCTCCGCGACCCCGGCGAGGGGTCGAGCGCCGGGTCGACCTCGTGATCCGGCGGCTCGTCACCACCTACCTGGCGCTCACGCTGGTGGTGCTGGCCGCCCTCGAGATCCCCCTCGCCCTGACCTACCGCGATCGCCAGCTCGACCAGCTCGAGGCCGGCCTGCAGCGCGACGCGTTCATCATCGCCGGCCGGGTCGAGGACAGCCTCAACGGCACCGACCCCAACACCAACCTCCAGGCCCTCGCCACCAACTACCAGGGCCGCTACGCCGGCCGTGTCGTGATCGTCGACCGCAACGGCGACGTGGTGGCCGACTCGAGCCCGCCGATCGACCCGGCCACGGGGCTGCCCGAGACGAACCGGAACTTCGCCGAGCGGCCCGAGATCGCGGGCGCGCTCGGGAAGGACGTCATGTCGGGAACCCGGGACTCGGTCACCCTCGGGACGGGCCTGGTGTACGTGGCCGTCCCGGTGGCCTCCGTCGAGGACACGTACGGGGCGGTGCGCGTCTCGTTCTCCACCGACCAGCTCGACGCCCGGGTGCACCGCTACTGGACGCTCCTCGCCGCCGCCGCCGTGGTCACGCTGGCCGCGGCGGGAGGGCTCGGCATCCTCCTGGCCCGGTGGGTCACCAAGCCCATCGCCGACCTGCGCGACGCCGCCATCCGGATCGGCGACGGCGAGCTCGGGGCCCGGGCCGACCAGGACGACGGGCCCCCAGAGGTGCGGGAGCTGGCCGAGGCGTTCAACACCACGGCCATCCGGCTCGAGCAGCTCGTCACCGCGCAGGAGCAGTTCGTCGCCGACGCGAGCCACCAGCTGCGCACCCCGCTCACCGCGCTGCGCCTGCGCCTCGAGATGCTCGAGGGCGAGGAGGGCCCCGGCGCGGCGGAGGACCTCGACGCGGCGCGCAACGAGGTGCTGCGCCTCTCGCGCCTGGTCGACGGCCTGCTGGCCCTGGCCCGGGCCGAGCGCGCCACCGGCGCGGCCGCCCCGCCTCCGATCCGGCTCGCCGAGGTGCTCGACGACCGCCGGGCGGCCTGGCTGCCCGTCGCCGACGAGCGCGACGTCACGCTGGTGGCCGACCTCGACGGCATCGAGGGGCGGGCCACCCCCGACCACATCGGCCAGGCCCTCGACAACTTCGTGGCCAACGCCCTCGAGGTGGCTCCCGCCGGCTCGGAGATCCGCCTCTGGACCACCCACGGCGCGGAGCCCGGCACGGTGGAGGTGCACGTCACCGACCACGGTCCCGGCCTCACCGAGGAGCAGCGCGCCCACGCCTTCGACCGGTTCTGGCGGGCCACCACGACGCGCAGCGAGCTGGGCGGCAGCGGCCTCGGCCTCGCCATCGTGCAGAAGCTCGTCACCGCCGACGGCGGCCACGCCGAGCTGCGCGAGACACCCGGCGGCGGGCTCGACGCGGTGCTCGTGCTGCAGTCCCGATCGTGACCTTCGACCCGAGGTCCCCCACCCCCTGAAGGGGTACCGTCGAGATGGGCGGGGGACGCCCGCCCCACGTTCGAGGAGGACGCCATGAGTGATCAGGACCTCGAAGGCCGGGTGCACGCCCTCGAGACGCAGCTCGACGACCTGCGCCGTCGCCTCGCCGAGAGCGAGCTGGACGACTGGAAGGCCCGCATCGACCAGCTCGAGGTGCAGGCCCACCTCGGCGAGATGGAGGCCGAGCAGCAGCTCGAGCCCCTGATCGAGCAGATGCGCAACCGCCTCCTCGACGCCCGCGCCCAGTTCGACAAGGCCGGCACGGTGGCCGGCGACGCGCTCGGCACGCTCACCGACGGGGTGCGCAGCGCGGCCAAGGATCTGGGCGACGCGCTGGCCGCCGCGGCCAAGCGCGTCACACCGGGCCGCTGACCGGCGCGAACATGTCCCGGTCCCGCACACCGGGGCCCATCCCCCACCCGGATCCCCGGAGGACCTCCGCATGGTGAGCTCCATCGTCGTGCCGCTCGACGGCTCCGACCTGTCCCGCACCGCCATCCCCGTCGGCGAGCAGCTCGCCCGGGCCCTCGACAGCACGCTCACCCTGCTCACGGCGGGGTGGGGCAGCACCGTCGAGGACCTCGAACGGGACCTCACCAGCGAGGCCGCCAAGCTCGACGTGCCCACGCAGGTCACCGTCGTCCCCGACACCTTCCCGGCCACCGCCATCCACCACGCCGTCTCGGGCACCGACGACGCGGTGTGCATGGCCACCCACGGCCGCGGCGGCTGGGGGAAGGCGCTGCTCGGCTCGGTCGCCGAGGACCTGCTCAAGGTCACCCAGCGACCCGTCCTGCTGCTCGGGCCCTCGGCGGCGCCGCTACCCACCATCACCGGCGGCGTCATGCTCGTCACCTTCGACGGCTCGCCCACCTCCGCGGCGATCCTCCCCCGCGCCGCCCGCTGGGCCGAGCGCCTGAACCTCTCGGTGCGGGTCGTGGCCGTCACCAAGGACGACGGCACCCCGATCGGCCAGCTCGACCACGGCCAGCTCACCGACGCCCTCGAGCAGGCGGCCCAGGTGTTCCGCGACGCCGGCCTCACCGCCGAGGTCGAGCTCCTCACCGGCAAGGACGCGGCCGGCGCCATCGTCGAAGCGGCCAAGCACCTGCCGGCGGCCATCGTCGCCATGTCGACCCACGCCCGCACCGGGTGGGAGCGCACCTCCATGGGCAGCGTCACCATGAAGGTCGTGCACGACGCGCCGTGCCCGGTGCTCGTGCAGAAGCCCCCCACCGAGTGAGCACCGGTCGGCCGGGGCTGCGCTGACGCGGGTTCGACCGACCATGGACACCTACCGGGCCCAGCGCCTCGACCGACCGGGCCCCATCGGGGCCTCCACCGACGACGCCCCGCCGCTGGTCGAGGTCACGGCGCCGGTGCCCGAGCCGGGCCCGGGCGAGATCCTCGTCGCCGTCCACGCGTGCGCGGTGTGCCGCACCGACCTGCAGCTGGTCGAGGGCGATCTTCCTGCCCGGCACCTCCCGGTGGTGCCCGGCCACCAGGTGGTCGGCACCGTCGCCGCGGTGGGCCCGGGCGTGGCCGAGGACCACGAGCTGCCCTCGATCGGCGACCGCGTCGGCGTGGCCTGGATCGCCGGCACCTGCGGGCACTGCCGCTTCTGCACCTCCGGGCGCGAGAACCTCTGCGAGGAGGCCCGATTCACCGGGTGGGACCGCGACGGCGGCTACGCGTCGCACCTCGTCGCCGACGCCCGCTTCACCCACCGGCTGCCCGACGGGTTCGCCGACCTCGACGCCGCACCGCTGCTGTGCGGCGGGGTCATCGGCTACCGCTCGCTGCGCGTGGCCGGGATGGGCCCCGAGCGCGCCGGCGCCCGGCTCGGCCTCTACGGCTTCGGGGCCTCGGCCACGTGCGTGATCCAGGTGGCGGTGCACTGGGGCCTCGAGGTCCACGTGTGCACCCGCTCCGAGCGCGAGCAGGCAGCCGCCCGGGAGCTCGGTGCGGCGTGGGCCGGCGGCTACGACGAGCTGCCGCCCGCCCCGCTCGACGCGGCCATCACCTTCGCGCCGTCGGGCGACGTGGTGGCCGCCGCCGTGCGCGCCCTCGACCGGGGCGGCGTGGTGGCGGTGAACGCCATCCACCTCGACCGCCTGCCCGAGATGCCCTACGACGACCTCTGGTGGGAGCGCTCGATCCGCAGCGTCGCCAACGTCACCCGGGCCGACGTGTGCGAGTTCCTCGAGCTGGCCGCCGCCATCCCGGTGCGCACCCGCACCGAGGTGCTGCCCCTCGGCGAGGCAGGCACCGCGCTGCGCCGCCTCGCCGCCGGTGACGTCAGCGGCTCGTTCGTGCTGCGCGTCGACTGAGCGCGCCGCGCACCCGGGCCGCGCCGCGGGTTCGCCGAACGTTCACCCGATGATCACCGCGACCGCCGGGCGTTCACGGGCGGTCCCGTCACACTGGGCCCACCAGGGGCCGGCCACCCGAGCGGGTGCCCGTCCCCGAGGAGTTGCCGTGCACCGCACCACCACCCCTAGCCTCCACCGGGTGACCGACCCGCACCTCGTGGCCGCCCCCGACCACCCCGACCGCCGCCTCGGCTTCCGGGGCTCGTTCAACTTCCGCGACCTCGGCGGCTACCCCACCGCCGACGGCCGCCTCGTGCGGTGGCGCACGCTCTACCGGGCCGACGGCATCCACCGCATGCCCGACGACGAGCTCGACGAGCTGGGCGTCATGGGCGTGCGCACGGTGCTCGACCTGCGCACCGCGTCCGAGCTCGAGCACGGCCGGGTCGAGGGCGACCGGTTGGGCATCACCCACCTCCACCTCCCGGTGCTCGGCGAGACCTGGAAGCCGGCCGAGCTCGACCCCGACGCCGAGGCCGCCGTGGTGCTCGGCTCGCTCTACGTCCAGATGCTCGACGTCGGTGCGGCGGCCCTGGCCGAGTCGGTGCGGGTGCTGGCCGAGCCGGCCCGCGTGCCCGCCGTGTTCCACTGCGCGGCCGGCAAGGACCGCACCGGTGTGCTGGCCGCCATCGTGCTGTCGGTGCTCGGCGTCGACGAGGACACCATCGTCGGCGACTACGCCCTGTCGGCGCTGGCCATGGACCAGCTCGTCGAGCGGCTGCGCCAGGAGCGGCCCGAGGCCCTCACCGCCATGAACGACCAGCCGTCGCAGTACCTGATGGCGCCGCCCGAGGCGATGCGCCACTTCCTCGACCACCTGCGTGCCGAGCACGGCTCGGCCGAGGGCTACGTGCGGGGCCTGGGCGTGGAGGGCGACGTGATCGACGCCCTGCGGGTGACGCTGCTCGCTCCGTCCGCCTAGCCGGCGGGGCGATCGACGCCGCCGGTCAGCTGTTGCGGCGCCGGCCCCAGATCAGCACGGCGAGCAGGGCGGCGAGCGCGGCCACGACGGCCAGCACCAGCTTCGAGCGACCGGCCGACGGGGCACCGCTGTCGTCGTCGAGCCACTCGGCGGCCACCGCGGCCGGGTCGGCGTCGCGGGGCGTCGTGTCGATGTGGATCTCCTCGCCGCCGGCCTCCACGACGATCTCGTCGGCGTCGGCGCGCACCTCGATCACGGCGTCGTCGGTGGCGATCACCACGTCGTCGCCCGACGCGGTGAGCTCCACGTCGGCCGCGGCGGTGTGCAGCACGGCGCCGCCGGCCTCGGTGATCTCGAGCTCGACGCCCTCGGGCAGCGCGGGCTCGGCCGGGTGCGGCTCGAGCAGCGCGTCGACCGGCGCCGGCTGATCGTCGTCAGCGGGCGACGGGCGGTGTCGGGATCGTTGCGGGT